>DASZEO010000113.1:0-1577 GCA_035940755.1 Allosphingosinicella sp.
GCTTTCGTCCTCGAGCCGGTCGGCGACGATGTGGATCACCTCGCCTTCCTTTTGCACCTTGCCTTCGACCGCGATCATCGCGGCGGCCATGACGACGCGGCGGTGGCGCTCGAACAGGCGCTGCCAGACGATGATGTTGGCGATGCCGCTTTCATCCTCGATGGTGATGAAGGTGACGTTGCCGGCGCCGGGCCGCTGGCGGATCAGGACGATGCCGGAGAGGCGCACCTTGCGCCCGTCCCTGATGTGGGCGAGGCCGGCGCAGGGGATCGAGCCGCGCCGCTCCAGCTCGGGGCGGACGAAGCTGAGCGGATGGGCGCGCAAGGTGAGCTGGATCGAGCGGTAATCCTCCACGACCTCACGGCCGGCGGTGAGCGCAGTCAGCGCGACTTCGGGCTCAGCCCCGCGTGCGTCGGCGGCGGCGAACAGAGGAAGCGGCGCGTCGCCCAGCCCGCGCACCCGCCACAGGGCCTGGCGCCGATCGAGGCCGAAGCAGCGGAAGGCGTCGGCATCGGCGAGCTTCTCGAGCGCCGCCACCGGCACGCCCGAGCGGCGCCACACGTCCTCGATCGAAGCGAACGGCGCCTGCGCGCGGGCGGCGAGGATCTTGGCGGCATGGCCCGCGACGAGGCCTTTCACCATGCGCATGCCCAGGCGGAGGGGGAGGAGCGGTCGCGCACACTCGAAGCCCTCCCCATGAAGGGGAGGGGCTTCTCCGGAGAGATCTTCCTCCAGCACGCAATCCCACTCGCTGCGGCTGACGCAGACCGGCCTCACCTCCACCCCGTGCTCCCTCGCGTCGCGGACGATTTGGGCGGGGGCGTAGAAGCCCATCGGCTGGGCGTTCAGCAATGCGGCGCAGAACACGTCGGGATGGTGGCACTTCATCCAGGACGAGGCGTAGGCGATCTTGGCGAAGCTGGCGGCGTGGCTTTCCGGAAAGCCGTAGCTGCCGAAGCCCTCGATCTGCTTGAACGTGCGCTCGGCGAAGTCGCGCGTGTAGCCGCGCGCCACCATCCCCTCGACGAGCTTGTCGCGAAAGGCGCCGACGCCGCCGGTATGCTTGAACGTCGCCATCGAGCGCCGGAGCGCGTCGGCCTCGGCAGGCGTGAAGCCGGCGCCGACGATCGCCACCTTCATCGCCTGCTCCTGGAACAGCGGCACGCCGAACGTCTTTTCGAGCACCTCCTTAAGCTCGGGGCGCGGATATTCCGGCTTCTCCTTGCCTTCGCGGCGGCGGAGATAGGGGTGGACCATGTCGCCCTGGATCGGACCCGGCCGAACGATCGCGACCTGGATGACGATGTCGTAAAATTCCTTCGGCTTGAGGCGGGGAAGCATCGACATCTGGGCGCGGCTCTCGATCTGGAAGGTGCCGATCGTGTCGGCCTTCTGGATCATCGCGTAGACGGCGGGATCGTCGGTCTGGAGCTCGTCGGAGGCGAGGCCGAGGCGCAGGCCCTTGTGCGCGTCGAGCAGGTCGAAAGCGCGGCGCATGCAGCCGAGCATGCCGAGGCCCAATATGTCTACCTTCATGAAGCTCAAAAGCGCGATGTCGTCCTTGTCCCATTCGATGA
>DASZEO010000114.1:0-12743 GCA_035940755.1 Allosphingosinicella sp.
GCTGGCGGCGCATCTCGGCGAGCGCGGCATAGAGGCGCGCGACCGCGTCGGCCACGGAAGGCGCGTTGTCGGCGAGTTCGACCAGCTCGTAGCGCGGTATGCCGAGTTCGGCGAACATCTGGTCTCCGAAGATTTCCGCGAGCTGCTCCGGCCCCGTTGCTTCGGCCCCTTCGGCGGCAAAGCTTTTGAGGTCGACGTCGTAGGCGTCGGCGAGGCGCAGCAGCACCTGGGCCGTCACCGGCCGCTGGTTGCGCTCGAGATGGTTGAGGTACGAAGGCGAGACCCCAAGCTCGGCGGCCATCGCGCTCTGGTTCAGGCCAAGCTCCCGCCGAAGCCGGCGCAGCCGCCCGCCGAGATAGAGCTTTCGTTCAGCAGACACAGCTGTGACATTGTCAAACATTTACAATAGTCGCAAGTCATCTCGCGACAGCGAGACCCTTTTGCATGGCTCCTTCGAGGCCGTTCCATGCTTTGCAGGCGTCCAGTTCGTCCAATTAGGGCTTTCACGAATGGCCGATCTCTCCTCCCTTGTCCCTGCTCCCGCCGGCCGCTTCGACGGGATCGAGCGCCCCTACGGCGCCGCCGACGTGGAGCGGCTGCGAGGCTCGGTCGCGGTCGAGCACAGCCTCGCCCGCCGGGGCGCCGACCGGCTTTGGGAGCTCCTCAAGACCGACGATTATGTCCACGCCCTCGGCGCCGTCACCGGCAACCAGGCGATGCAGATGGTCCGCGCCGGCTTGAAGGCGATCTACCTGTCCGGCTGGCAAGTTGCCGCCGACGCCAACACCGCCGGGGCCATGTACCCGGACCAGTCCCTCTACCCGTCCAATGCCGGGCCGGAGCTGTGCCGGCGGATCAACCGGACGCTTCAGCGCGCGGACCAGATCGAGCACCTGGAGGGCGGTGCCAAGCGGGATTGGCTCGCGCCGATCGTGGCCGACGCCGAAGCCGGCTTCGGCGGCCCGCTGAACTGCTTCGAGATCATGAAGGCCTATATCGAAGCCGGGGCCGCCGGCGTTCACTTCGAGGACCAGCTCGCGTCGGAGAAGAAATGCGGCCATCTCGGCGGCAAGGTGCTGATCCCCACCCGGGCGCATCTCCGCAACCTCGACGCCGCGCGGCTTGCGGCGGACGTGTGCGGAGTCCCGACCATCCTCATCGCCCGCACCGACGCGGAGAGCGCCAGGCTGATCACCTCCGACGTCGACGAGCGCGACCACGAGTTCCTCACCGGCGAACGCACCGTCGAGGGCTTCTACCGCCTCCGCGAGGGCACCGGCCTCGCCCACTGCATCAAGCGCGGCCTCGCCTTCGCGCCGCATGCCGATTTGCTGTGGTGGGAGACGAGCCATCCGGATCTGGAGGAGGCGCGGCGGTTCGCGGAGGCGGTCCAGCGCGAATATCCCGGCAAGCTGATGGCCTATAATTGCTCGCCGAGCTTCAACTGGGGGGCGAAGCTCGACCCGGCGACGATCGCGAAATTCCAGCGCGAGCTCGGCGCCATGGGCTACAAGTTCCAGTTCGTCACTTTGGCCGGCTTCCACGCGCTCAACCTGGGCATGTTCGAGCTCGCCAGCGGCTATCGCGACCGCGGCATGTCGGCTTATTGCGAGCTCCAGCAGGCGGAGTTCGCCGCCGAGGCCGCCGGCTATACGGCCACCCGCCACCAGCGCGAGGTTGGCACCGGCTATTTCGACCTCGTCGCGCAGACCGTCGCCGGCGGAGCCGCGTCGACGACGGCGCTGGCCGAATCCACGGAGGCAGCGCAGTTCATCACGGCCGTGGCGGCCGAATGAGAGGAGAAGCGACATGACCACGCGCTACTGGGTCGTCGGCGGGGAATATCAGGACCCGCAATTCCGCTCGCTGGTCCCCGGCACGGAGAAGATGGTCGGGCCGTTCGAGGACAAGCGCAAGGCGCGCAACGAGTGGATCCGCCTGACCTATTGCCCCGCCACCAGCTCGGCCACCACCCGCTACAGCATCGCGGCCGAGGCCATGCAGTGAGCGACGCCGAGCTGGCCGAAGCCCCTGCCGTCGCTGCGCCGTCGTCGATCGCGCGTGCGGGAGAAGTGCTGAACGATGAGGCGCTGGCGTTCATTGCCGAGCTTCACCGGCGCTTCGACGGCCGGCGCCGCGCGCTCCTGGCGGCGCGGGCCGAGCGGCAGCAGGCGTTCGACTCCGGCGCGCTGCCCGACTTCCTTCCTGAGACCGGGGACATCCGCGAGGGCGACTGGCGGATCGGCGGCATCCCGGCGGACCTGCTCGACCGGCGCGTCGAAATCACCGGCCCCACCGACCGGAAGATGGTGATCAATGCGCTGAACTGCGGGGCCAAGGTATTCATGGCCGACTTTGAGGACGCCACCGCGCCGACTTGGATCAACCTGATCGAGGGCCAGCTCAACCTGATGGACCGGTGGCAGGGACAGCTGAGGTTCGACGACCCCGCCAGCGGCAAGTCCTATGCCGTCGGGCCGAACCCGGCGGTGCTGATGGTGCGGCCCCGCGGCTGGCACCTGGCCGAGCGGCACGTGACTGTGGAGGGCGAGGCGGTCGCCGGCGGCTTCGTCGATTTCGGCCTCTATTTTTGGCACAATGCCCGGGCGGCGCTGGTGGCGGGCTCGGGCCCCTATTTCTACCTGCCGAAGCTGGAGATCCATCACGAGGCGGCGCTCTGGAGCGACGTGTTCGCCTTCGCCGAGGCGCGGCTGGGCCTCGCGCGCGGCACAATCAAGGCGACCGTGCTGATCGAGACCATTCCCGCCGCGTTCGAGATGGACGAGATCCTCTACGCGCTGAGGGAGAATATCGTCGGCCTCAATTGCGGGCGCTGGGACTATATCTTCTCCTACATCAAGCGGCTCGGCCGGACGCCGGAGCGGCTGACTCCGGACCGCTCGGCGATGACGATGGATAAGGCCTTCCTGGCCGCTTATTCGTTGAAGCTGATCGAAACCTGCCACCGCCGCGGCGCCTTCGCGATGGGCGGAATGGCCGCGCAGATCCCGGTGAAGGGCGATTCGGCCGCAAATGAGGCGGCCTTCGCCAAGGTCCGGGCCGACAAGATGCGCGAGGCGGGCAACGGCCATGACGGCACCTGGGTCGCCCATCCGGCGCTGGTGCCGGTGGCGCTCGAGGCATTCGACTTTGCCGAGCCCAACCAGCTCCACCGCCGCATCGCCAGCGGAGTCACGCGCGAGGACATGCTGCGCCTCCACGACGGCCCGCGCACCGAGGCGGGCGTGCGCGAAAATATCCGCGTCGGAGTCCAGTATCTCGCCGCCTGGCTCGGTGGCCGCGGGGCGGTCCCGCTCTACAACCTCATGGAGGACGCCGCGACGGCCGAGATCTGCCGCACCCAATTGTGGCAATGGCTGCGGTTCGAAGCTCAGCTCGACGACGGGCAGCGGCTCACGCGGAACCTCTTCGATCGGCTGCTCGGCGAGGAAATAGACAAGCTGGCGGGGCAGGCCGAGGCGCGGCTGGCGGAGGCGGAAGGGATCTTCGCCGAGCTCGTCACGGCGGACGAGCTCACCGAGTTCCTGACGCTTCCAGCGTACGAAAGGCTCGACTGAATTTCCTCCCCAGCAAAGGCAGGGGAGGAATGACTCAGCCCTGCTGGGGCAGCGCGCCGCGGGCCTGGGCGATGATGGCGCTGAACGCCTCCCCCTCGTGCATGGCGATGTCGGCCAGGACCTTGCGGTCGAGATCGACTCCGGCGAGCTTGAGGCCGTGCATGAACTGACCGTAGGTGAGGCCTTCGGCCCGCACGGCGGCGTTGATGCGCTGGATCCACAAGGCGCGGAACGAACGCTTCTTCACCTTGCGGTCGCGATAGGCGTACTGCCCGGCCTTCTCGACCGCCTGGCGGGCGATGCGGATCGTGTTCTTGCGCCGGCCGTAATAGCCCTTGGCCTGCTCGAGGATGCGCTTGTGCTTGGCGCGCGTGGTGGTGCCGCGCTTGATTCGTGCCATGACCTATATCCTCCTTATTTCAGGCCGTAGGGCGCCCAGAGCTTCACCCGCGCCGTGTCGGCGTCGGCGAGCACTTCGGTGCCGCGGTTCTGGCGGATATATTTGGCATTGTGGCTGATCAGGCGGTGGCGCTTGCCGGCGACGCCGTGCTTCACCTTGCCCGACGCGGTGAGCTTGAAGCGCTTCTTGACGCCGCTCTTCGTCTTGAGCTTGGGCATTTTCGTCTCCTTTGGTCCGGCTGGCGCCGGCACGGGCGATTGAGAACAGCCACGGCAGCCCTTGAAGGCCGGGCCGTTCGATTGCTTTCCAGAGGCTGGAACGGTGGCGCCTATATGGGGAGAGCCGCCCAAAGGCAAGGGACCGGGCGCCGTTGCCCGCCTCCCGCAGCGCGCCGGACGACGCTCACAATTGAAACACGCCTCCGGCTTCGCCGCCGTCGTCCTGCAAAAAACGGGCGGTAGCGGGGCGTCCGATACGGCCAGCCCCATCGAGGGCGGCGCGAAATGGAGTGAAGATGATGCTCGCCGGTTCGATTCTCGCTCGCGACGACACGCTGCTGGGCGTGTGCGCAGCGCTCGGAGAGGATTTCGGCTTCTCGCCGACGCTGCTGCGCATGCTGTTCGCGATGGCGCTCTTCTGGAGCCCAGAGGCGGCGCTCGCCGGCTATGCCTTGGCCGGAGCCGCGGTGGCGCTGTCGCGCTGGCTCGTTCCGGAGCCCGCGGCGGCTGAGCCGGAGCAGCCCGGTGCCGGGGAAGCTTCGGACGATCTGCAGGAGCAGGCGGAGGCTTGGGAAGAGCTGGCGCTCGCCGCCTGAGCGGCGCTCGCCGCGCCGTCACCAAGGCACCGTTGCGCCGCGAAAGTCGAGGAAGGCGCCGGACTGGCGCGCCGTAAGCCGCTCGATCACCCGCCGCATGGCGTTGACGCTTTCCTCGACCGGGAGCGTCGCGCTCGGACCGCCCATGTCCGTTTGCGCCCAGCCGGGATGCAGCAGCACATAGGCGACCGGCTCGTGCCGGTGGTCGAGCGCGAGCGCGCGCCAGGCAGCATTTACGGCGGCCTTCGAGGCGCGGTAGCCGACATAGCCGCCGGAGCTGTCCGCGATGCTGCCCATTCGGCTGGTGATCGCCGCCAGCTTGCCGCGGGCGGCGCGAACGTTGGGAAGCAGCGCCTCGGCCAGCAGGACCGGCGCCACAGCGTTCACCGCATGAACCTCCTGCCACGCCTCGGCCGCCGCGGCGCCGTCGATGCGGGGAGCGGCGGTGATGCCGGCATTGGCGATGAACAGCTCGAGCGGCTCGCCGCCGAGCCGCCGCGGAAAGGCTTCGAGCGCGGCAAAATCGCGCATGTCCAGCGTCTCAACCTCGACGCCAAGCGCCTCAAGCTCCGAGCTGTCGCCACGCACGGTTGCGATCACCCGCCAGCCGTCGACGGCATACTGGCGGGCGAATTCGAGGCCGATCCCACGGCCCGCGCCGGTGATTAGGACCGTCGGCATGGGCTGTTCAGAGCCTCCGGTCGTCCGCGCCCTTGGCAGCGGTTCCTGCCAGCCAACCGAGTTCCCGAAGCCGTGAGACCTGAGACCGCGCGACCGGCACGGTCTGGCCGTTGCGAAGCTCGAGACGGATGGTACGCCCGCTGCGCACGATGCCAACGACGGCATCCCGGCGGACCCACCAGGATCGCCCGACGCGGGCACCCCGGACCCCCTCCAGCTCGGCAACGGCGTCGCGCATCCTCATCAGGAGAAGCGTGCTGCTGCCGGCGGCATGGACCCTGACATAATGGTCCTCCATTTCGAGGCAGAGCAGCTCGCGCTCGAAGATCGGAGGAAGCCGCCGGAAGAAAGCCGCACCGGGATTGTCGTCCGACTCGAGCTTCGGCGCGCGGATGGAATGGCGCTCGGGCGTGCTCAGGCGCGCCGGTAGCTGCCGCACCGGGAAGTAGATGAGGCATCCGATCACCGCCGTCTGGATCAGCAGAGTGTCGAACGGGAGCCGGGCTGCCGGGTAGAGCGAGGAAATGACCCCTTTCACCATGACGGCTACGGCTACGGTGCCGATAAGGATCCCTAAGGCCTCGCCCGCGGCCCTGGAAAGGCCGGCAAGGAGCGCAGAACGGCGCCCTGTGAGAAGCGCCGCCTTGTAGACCAGCCAAGCGATGAGGGTGAGACCCAGCCAACAGGCGAGGCGGCTCAGTGGCGGCAGATCGTAGGTACCGAAAGGGCCGAGAAAGGCGAGGAGCGCTCCCGCGGAAGCTACGAGCGCGAGTTGTGCGTGAATCGCACCACCTGCGCCGCCGCCCTGCGCCGGAATCGCCCCGAACCGGACGTGTCGCGAATTACCAGGCCCGTTCACGAAGTAAGGATGGCGCTCGCAGTGGAAAACCGCAAGCCGCGTCCCGGCAACGAGAGGGAAGCCGCCAGTGCGCGAAGCGACGAAATCCAAAAAAGGGCTGCAGGGAACCGGCCCCTTTTTCATTTTCTGCGTGGCCACGGCGACGACGTTCGTCACCCTCGGCCTCATGCAGATCACGCCCGGTGCCGTGCCGACCGGCGGTGCCGGCTACCGGACGCCGGCTTGGGCCCTATACCTCCATCTCGCCACGGTGCTGCCCGCCCTGGTCCTCGGCGCCATCATTCTGTGGAGGCGAAAGGGCGGAGGCGTCCATCGGCTGCTGGGGCGAATCTGGATCGGGATGATGATTACGACGTCGCTGAGCAGCTTCTGGATCAGGGGCGGGAGCGGGCACCTCAGCGGCATCCACATTTTCGCGGCGGCAACGCTGGTCGCTATTCCGGTGGCGCTGTGGCGCGTGCGCGCCAGGGACGTCAGGGCCCATCAGCGTATCTTCACCAGCCTCTATATCGGCCTCATCGTCGCCGGAACCCTCGCGCTCCAGCCGGACCGAGCCCTCGGCAGATTCCTCTTCGGCTGACGGTTAGTCGAACAGGCTGGAGACGGAAGCTTCGTCGGCGATTCGCTTCATCGCTTCCGCGACCAGCGGCGCGATGGTGAGGAGGCGGACCTTGGCGCTGGCTTCGGCGGCTTCGTAGGCGGCGATCGAATCGGTGATGACGAGCTCGCTGAGCACGGAATTCTCAACCCGGGCCACCGCGGCGCCCGAAAGGACTCCGTGGGTGCAATAAGCGACGACGTCCTCGGCGCCGCTCTCCTTCAGCGCCGCAGCGGCGTTGCACAAGGTTCCGGCCGAATCGACGATGTCGTCAATCAGGATGCAGAAGCGCCCTGCGACGTCGCCGATGATGTTCATCACCTCGGACTCGCCGGGCCGCTCGCGGCGCTTGTCGACGATCGCCAGCGGCGCGTTGTTGAGCCGCTTCGCGAGCGATCGGGCGCGTACCACGCCGCCGACGTCCGGCGAGACGACGGTGATGGCGCGGCCGGAAAAGCGGGCCTGGATGTCGGCGGACATGACCGGGGCGGCGTAGAGATTGTCGGTGGGGATGTCGAAGAAGCCCTGGATCTGCCCCGCGTGGAGGTCGACCGACAGCACGCGGTTGGCGCCGGCGACGGTGATCAGGTTGGCCACCAGCTTGGCGGAGATCGGCGTTCGCGGGCCGGGTTTCCGGTCCTGCCGCGCATATCCGAAATAGGGGAGGACGGCGGTGATCCGCTTCGCCGACGCGCGCCTCAGCGCGTCGATGCAGATCAAGAGCTCCATGAGATTGTCGTTGGCCGGGTAGGAGGTCGACTGGACGATGAACACGTCCTCGCCGCGGACATTTTCGTGGATCTCGACGAAAATCTCCTCGTCGGCGAAGCGCCGCACGCTCGCCTCGGTGATCGGGAGCTCGAGATAGTCGGCGATCGCCTGAACCAGCGGCTGGTTCGAATTGCCCGACATCAATTTCATGGCGCCTCCTCTGGCGGGCCGGCCGCGCGAAGGCAAGAGCGTTGCCGGGCCGATAGGGGCTCGCAGAGCGCATGGCGGCGGGAGGAGCAGCTGGAACTTTTGGTATAGTATAACATTACGATATACTGTATCATCAGCGGCAGCCGGCGCAGACCGGCACCGCAGCCCAAGCCGCGGGAGGTGCGTAGGAGAGGAGTCATGACTCAGGCAGGTTTTTTCGAACGCAAGACCGTCAGCCCCAGCGGCTTCGCCCTTGTCGTCGCGCTTCATGCCGCCGCTTTGGCGGCGGTGATCCTGATGAAGGGCCCGCAGTTCATCCGTGAGCACCCGGGGCCGCTCATCACCGAATTCATCCCGCTCCCCGACGACCCGCCGCCGGAGCCGCCGCAGCCGCAAACGCAGGACCCGGTCGCCCAGCGGCCGACCGTCATTGACCGGGTTGACCCGGTGATCGAGCGGCCGAGGGAAGGCCCGGTGGTGACGGGCGATCCGCCGCCGCCGCTGCCGCCGCTTGGCGGTACCGGGGAGGGCCCGGTCAGCGAGCCGGTCGTCGAACCGCCGCCGCTGCCCGCCCCGGTGCGCATCGCCGCCCAGGTCGACCCGCGCTTCGCCGGCGACCTTCAGCCGGCCTATCCCACCGCCGAGCAACGCGCCGAACGCGAAGGCACGGTGCGCGTGCGGGTGACGATCGGCGCGGACGGCCGGGTCAAGGCGATCGAGCGGATCAGCGCGACCAGCGACGCCTTCTGGGAAGCGACCCGGCGCCACGCCCTCGCCCGTTGGCGCTTCCGCCCGGCAACCGAGGACGGCCGCCCCGTCGCGAGCCGCAAGACCATGAATGTGTTCTTCGAGCTGCGCACCTGAGCCGGACGCGGACGGGGTGGCGGGGGCGGCGCGGACGCACTATCTTCGGCCGATGCCGCTGCCCCGTCCCGCCCGCCCCAGCGTCCTGTGGAACGACGTCCGCGCCTTCTGGCGCCAGCGGCCGCGCCACCAGTGGATGGCGGGCACGCTCGCGGTGATGATCCCGATCGGCATCCTCATCAGCTTCTATTACGACACCCAGACCAACATCGTCCCGCGCGAGACGATCACCTATGTCGAAAGCTGGCCCGCCGACCGCACCGACGAGCAGATCAAGGCCAAGCAAAAGGCCGATCTCGCAGAGCGCCAGGCCGCGCAGGCCGAACGCCAGCGGCAGTTCCAGCGGCTTGACGAGCAGCTGAACCGGCTGGGCATTTGAGCGAGGCACGGTGGATGGCGGCGGCGATCGCGCTCGGCGAGCGCGGCCGCGGCCGGACCGCGCCCAATCCGAATGTCGGCTGCGTCGTCGTCGGCGATGGCGAAGTCGTTGGGCGCGGGTGGACCCAGCCCGGCGGCCGCCCCCATGCCGAGGCCGACGCACTCGCCCAGGCCGGGGAGGCCGCGCGCGGCGCCGACGTGTACGTCACCCTCGAGCCCTGCGCCCATGTGAGTGATCGCGGCCCCGCCTGCGCCGATCTGCTCGCCGAGGCGAAGCCGGCGCGGGTCTTTGTCGCCGTGCTCGATCCCGACCCGCGCACCGACGGCGCCGGCATCGCCCGGCTCCGCGCCGCCGGTATCGCTGTGGAGGTAGGCCTCGGGCGGGAAGGCGCCGAGCGAAGCCTCGCCGGATTCCTCACGCGCATCCGGCTGGGGCGTCCGTTCGTCACGCTGAAGCTCGCTATGTCGATCGACGGCAAGATCGCGCTTCCCTCGGGCGAGAGTCGCTGGATCACCGGCGAGGACGCGCGCGCCCATGTCCATCTCGAGCGCGCGCGCTCCGACATGATCCTGGTCGGCCGGGGCACCTACGAAGCCGACGCGCCCCGCCTCGACGTGCGCCTGCCGGGACTCGAGGACCGTTCGCCGCGCCGGGCGCTGCTGACCCGCCGCGAGGCGGTCGACGGCTGGGCGCGGCTCACAAGTCCGCAGGAAGTCTTCGGTCTCGGCGACGTCAATGACCTGCTCGTCGAGGGCGGTTCCGCCACCGCCACCGCTTTCCTCGCCGCCGACCTGGTCGACCGGATGCTGATCTACCGCGCCCCGGTGCTGATCGGCGAGGGCAAGCCGTCGGTCGGCTATGTCGGCGTCGACAGCCTCGCCGAGGCCCACAACCGGTGGCGCCTGGCCGAGACCCGCGCGCTTGGCATCGACCGGCTCGAAGTCTACGAGCGGCTGCGCTGAACCATGTTCACCGGGATCATCACCGACGTCGGCCGCATCGAGGCGGTGGAAGCGCGCGGCGACCTGCGCGTGCGCATCGGCTGCGGCTTCGACATGGCCACGGTGGATTTAGGTGCGTCGATCGCCTGCTCCGGCGTCTGTCTCACCGTGGTGGACAAGGGCACGGGCTGGTTCGCCGTCGACGTGTCGGCGGAGACCAAGCGGCGCACCGCCCCGATGATGTGGCAGGAAGGCAAGAGGCTCAACCTCGAGCGCTCGCTGCGCGTCGGCGACGAGCTCGGCGGGCATATCGTCACCGGCCATGTCGACGACGTCGTCGAGGTCGTCGGCGTCGAACCGGCCGGCGCTTCGACCGCGCTGACCGTGGCCTCGCACTTCCAGCTCGCGCCCTACATCGCACCCAAGGGCTCGATCGCGCTGGACGGCGTGTCGCTGACGGTGAACGAGGTGTGGGACGAGCCGAACGGCGACGGGATCCGCTTCGGCATCAACCTCATTCCCCACACCGCGGCCCAGACCAGCTTCGCCGGGATCGAGCCGGGCCGCTGGCTCAACGTCGAAGTCGACATCATCGCCCGCTACCTCGGCCGGATGATGGAGGCTCGCGCCAGCAGGATGTGATCTCCCCTTGCAGCATCACATTGCGGTGTGATAGCGGGAGGCATGAGCACCGTCCTGATCGACCGCCTGTGCGACATGGTGGCCGCCGGCGAGATGAGCCGCGCCGGCCTTGCCCGCGCCGCCGGGCTCCACCCCAACAGCCTGCGCAAGCTGGGCGACAGCGACTGGAACCCGACCGCCGACACTTTGCTCAAGCTCGAGAAGTTCCTCGCCGGCGGCAGGAGCGGCGTCATGGCGAGCGCCGAGCAGATCATCGACGAGGCCCGCAACGGCCGCATGTTCATCCTGGTCGACGACGAGGACCGCGAGAATGAGGGCGACCTCGTCATCCCCGCGCAAATGGCGACCCCGGACGCGATCAACTTCATGGCCAAGCACGGCCGCGGCCTGATCTGCCTGGCGCTGACCAAAGACCGCGTCGACCGGCTCGGCCTGCCGCTGATGCCGCGCCACAATGACAGCCGGCTGGAGACCGCCTTCACCATCTCGATCGAGGCGAAGGAGGGCGTCACCACGGGGATTTCCGCGGCCGACCGGGCCCGCACCGTCTCGGTCGCGATCGATCTGGCCAAGGGACGCGAGCATCTCGTCACGCCGGGCCACGTCTTCCCGCTCGTCGCCCGCGACGGCGGCGTGCTGGTGCGCGCCGGCCACACCGAGGCGGCGGTGGACGTCGCCCGGCTGGCCGGCCTCAACCCCTCCGGCGTCATTTGCGAGATCATGGGCGACGACGGCTCGATGGCGCGGATGGAGGATCTGTTCGCCTTCGCCCAACTCCACAATTTGCGCATCGGCACGATCCGCGACCTTATCGCCTACCGGCTGAAGAAGGACCGCCTGGTCGAGGAGACAGCTCAGGCGCAGTTCGAAAGTCGCTGGGGCGGCACCTGGACGGCCAAGACCTTTCTCAACAAGGCGTCGGGCACCGAGCAGATCGCGCTGGTGAAGGGCCATGTCGATCCCACCCGGCCGACTTTGGTGCGAATGCACGCGCTCAGCCTGTTCTCCGACGCCTTCGCCGAGGCGGGGAGCCGCGGCGGGCTGCTCGAAGGGGCGATGAAGGCGATCGCCGAAGAAGGGGCCGGAGTGATCGTCGTCATCAACCGGCCGATGCCGGACGCGCTGTCGCAGGCGCTCAAGGTGCGCGCCGGCGACGCGGCCCAGCGCGACTCCGAGCAGCTTCGCGACTACGGCGTCGGAGCGCAGATCCTGGCGGCCTTGGGCGTGCACGACATGATCCTGCTGACCAACAGCCACCACACGCCCGTCGCGCTCGCCGGCTATGGTCTCGCCATCGTCGGCGAACGGCCGATTCCCGAAGCGGCGCAGGGCTGATGGCGCGCGTCCTGATCGTCGAGGCGCGCTTTTATGCGCATCTCAACGACCTGCTGCTGGAAGGCGCCAAGGCCGCGCTCGCCGCTCATGAGACCGAAGTGGTCACCGTCCCAGGAGCCCTTGAAATCCCCGCGGCGGTGGCGCTGGCGGCGGAGACCGGCCGCTACGACGCTTTCGTGGCGCTCGGCGTGGTGATCCGCGGCGAAACCTATCATTTCGAGATCGTCGCCGGCGAAAGCGCACGCGGCCTGATGGCGCTGACGCTCGACGGCCTCGCCATCGGCAACGGCATCCTCACCGTCGAGGACGAGGCCCAGGCGCTTGCCCGCGCCGACCCGCGGCAGAAGGATAAAGGCGGCGAAGCGGCGAAGGCCGCGCTGGCGATGCTCGAGCTGAAGACCCGGTTCGGACGCTAGCCGACCACCGCCACCGCAAAGCCGTCCCAGCCCTTCCGGCCGACCGTCTGGATCGCGGTGGCGGTCACCCGTTCCTCGCGGACGAACAGGTCGATCAGGGCCCTGGTGCCTTCCACGGCCGGGTCGGCCCCGCTGCCGTCCACCAGGCGGCCTTCGCGGATGACATTGTCGCATACGATCACGGTGCCCGGCCGCGAGAGCTTCAGCCCCCACTGCGCATAGCGCGCATTGTTGGCCTTGTCGGCGTCGACGAAGACCAGGTCGAACGGGCCTTCGAGCTGCGGCAGGACGTCCTGCGCGGCGCCTACCCGCAGG
>DASZEO010000115.1:0-3680 GCA_035940755.1 Allosphingosinicella sp.
TGATCGCGCTGGCGCTCAGCAGCACGTCGTGCATCCCGGCCACCGCTTCGCAGGCGCCGCTCGCCTTTCTGTCCATCCCGGTCTCAGAGCCTTCGCAGCCGGTTGCCGCGCCCACCGCCCTCGTCGCCGCGCCCACAGCGCTGCCGGTGCCGGCAAGCGCCGCCTTCGCGTTCCGCGCCCGGACGCCGCTCGACGGCCTTCGCTCGCTCGATTGCCTGGCGCAGGCGATCTACTACGAAGCGGCTTCCGAGAGCGAGGACGGGCAGCGCGCCGTCGCCCAGGTGGTGCTCAACCGCGTGCGCCACCCGGCCTGGCCGAACAGCGTCTGCGGAGTCGTCTACCAGGGGCCGATGCGGCCCGGCGGCGGCTGCCAGTTCACCTTCACCTGCGATGGCTCGCTCGCCCACCGCGCCGGCGGCGAGGCGTGGATCCGCGCCCGCAGGCTGGCGGCGGAGGCCCTCGCCGGATACGTCTTCGCGCCGGTCGGCCTTTCCACCCACTATCACACCCATGCCGTCTTCCCGACCTGGGCGCCGCGGCTGGCTCGGACCATCGTCATCGGCGCCCACAATTTCTACCGGCTCCCCGGCGCGTGGGGCGAGGCGGGCGCCTTCACGGCAAGCTATGCCGGGCGCGAGCCCTTCCCGCACCCGACAATGACCCTGGTCCGCCGCCCGGCCGTGCCGCTGGCGCTGGAGGCGCTGCTGGCGGCGCCCGCCACCCCCGCCGAGGTCCGGGCCGCGGTCCGGCTGCCGTCGGACATCCCGCAGGACCCGCGCTGGACCGCCGCCGACCTTCCCGAATCCACGGTGCGCGAGGAATATCGTAATTCCGGCCAATGGCGCGACGACGCGCCGGCGGCGATCACCGGCCGTTAGCCGATCCGGGTTAGCCGGGCGGCCAGCCGCGCCACGCCGGGAAGCCGCGCCAGACCCATCATCAGCGGCCGCTCGCGGCGATGCTCGGCAAGGTGACGAAGCGCCTCGGCGATTCCGACCGGCCAGGCGGCGCGGCGCGCGAAGGCGCGCTGGAACGCGCCGGCATCCCGCCCCGACAGCAAGGCCGCGGCCGCCTCCATGCCGCTGTTGAGGGCGATGGCGATGCCGTCGCCGGCGAGGCTGGCGATCACCGCCGCCTGGTCGCCGAGGCGGAACAGCCCGCGCTCCGTCTCGCGCGCGCGCCAGCCGTAAGCCACGCCGGCAATCGCCTCCCATTGCGCGGGGACCTGCTCCACGCGCTCCCTGAGCAGCGGCGCTTCCTCCAGCAGCCGGGCAACCAAAGCGGCAGGGCTGCCCGCCGCGGTGAGTCGCGCACGCGCCGCGGACAGGCAGAGATTGGCGCTGCCGTCCTCCTGCAGCAGCAGCCCGGCATAGCCCCCGTCGAACAGGTGAAGCTCGATCGTTTCGGCCAAACCTGCCTCCAGGGCCGGAGACGCGGGAAGGGGCGCGCGCAGGCCGACCGAGACCTCCCGGTCGCCGAATTCCCGCTGAGCGCCGCGCAGCTCATGCTTGCCCGTGGCGAGGAAGAGAGCGTCGCAGGCCAGCGCCTCGCCGTCGTCGAGCCGGACCACCCCGCCTTCGAGCGCGCGTGCCGTTCGGCCGCGCAGCACTTCGGCCCCCGCCGTCTCGGCGCGCGCGAGCAGGGCGGCATCGAGCCGGCGGCGCGACAGTCCCGCCGCGGGTTTGGGCAAGGCCCTGGTGACCGACCGTGCGCCGGAAACCAGCCGCAGTTGGCGGATCGGCCGGGCGCCGAGCGCCGCCGCATCGACGTCGAGTCGGCGCAGCGCCGCCAGCGCGTCCCAGCCGAGAAAGCCGCCGCACACCACGTCGCGCTCGCCGGCGGAGCGCTCGACCAGCACCGGCTCGAGGCCGCCTTGGGCGAGCGCGATCGCCGCGGCCGAGCCCGCCGGCCCGCCGCCGACGATCAGCGCAGCCGTTCGACGCACAGCCGGAACGGGAATCGCCGTACGACCCGCGCGGCGCCCTCGGGGACGCCCGCGGCGGCAAGGATCGCGCGCCAGTCAGCCGGCCGGAAAGATCGGGCGATTGAAAGCTGCCCGTCCTCGCGGACGATCCGGTGCGCGCCGAGCAGCCGCGCCAGCACCGGAAAGCCATGGTAGGACAGGCTGTGGCGATGGAGGTCGTTGACCAGCCAGCCGCGGTCCGCCCGCGCCTCCATGAACCGGACGAACGCGTCGAGCTGTTCGTCGGTCATATGGTGGGCGACGAGGCTGCTGATCACGAAGTCGAGCGGCCCCGCCACTTCCCGATAGTCGCCGGTGCGGTACTCGATCGGCCAGGATGGCGGCGTCGCCGCGCGCGCGACCGCCGCACTGCCGGGATTGAGGTCGACGCCGATCAGATCGACGGCGATGCCCTTGCGCCGAGCCCAGCGGGCGATCGTCCGGAGCATGTCGCCCTGGCCGAAGCCGACGTCGAGCAGCCGGAAGGCCGGCATTCCCGCGGCGGCGCGCCTCAGGAAGCCGATCGTCGGCCGCGCCGCCAGCGTCCACCAATTCACCCGCGACAGATCGCGAAGGACCGCGTCGTACGTGGCCGGATCGAGATCCGGGTCGTCCATCTGCTCGTCCCGCCGGACGCGCTCCTTGAGGCGGATCACGCCGCCCGCTCGAAGTGGAAGCCCTCGGCGGCGAGCCCCGGTCCGAAGGCTATCGCCACGCCTTTGCCGACCGACGGCCGCTCCATCAGCTCGCCGAGCACGAACATCAGCGTGGAGGAGGACATGTTGCCGTAGCGGGCAAGCACGTCGCGCGAGGCGAACAGCGCGCCCTGGCGAAGCTGCAGGCCTTTCTGGACCGCATCGAGGATCGACCGGCCGCCGGCATGGACCGCCCAGGCGTCCACTTCGTCCACTTCCCAGCCATTGAGCAAGGTGGAGCGGACGCTTTCATCCTCGAGCGCGTGTTGGATCCGCGCCGGCACCTCGCCGGAGAGGACCATCTCGAAGCCGGTGTCGCCGATATTCCACTGGATGAGCTCGTTCGACTCCGGCAGCGCCAGCGAGAACAGCCGGTTCATCTCCAGCCCTGCGGGCTCCGCGGTGACCAGCGCCGCGGCGGCCCCGTCGCTGAATTGCAACATCGCCAGGATGGATTCGACGTCGTCCGTGTCCTGCAGGTGGAGCGAGCACAGCTCGACCGTGACGGTGAGCACCCGCGCCTGCGGCTCGGAGCGCACGATATGGTGCGCCACGCGAAGCGCCGAGACGGCCGCATAGCAGCCCATGAACCCGATCAGGGTGCGCTCGACCTCCTCGAGCCCCAGCTCACGGGCGATGATCTGGTCGATGCCGGGGGCGACGAAGCCCGTGCAGCTGGCGACGACGAGGTGGGTGATGCCGATCAGCGGAGTCAGCGCCTGCAGCTTGGCGATCGCCTCCAGCGCAAGCTTCGGGGCGGCCTCGGCGTACAGCGCCATGCGCTCGGACGTGCGCGGCGAGGCGCGCCTGAAGAAGTCGGGCTGGTCGCCATCGGCCGCCGGGGGAAGCACCGACCAGCGATGCTCGATTCCCGAGCGCTCCGCCATGCGCATGAACAGCTTGCGAAGCCGCGGGTCGGAGATTTTCCCCTCCGCCCAGTCGATGTAGAGGCGGTGCACGTCGGTCGACGGAACGGCGCCCGCAACGGCATTGATGAAGGCGCGCCTGTCACTCACCGAAAA
>DASZEO010000116.1:0-2478 GCA_035940755.1 Allosphingosinicella sp.
AGAAACCCGCCGCCTCGGTGCCGACGAGCCCGGCCGTCGCGGCGGCGCCGAGGACGATGAGCGTGGTCTCGGAAGGGGAGGCCATCACCACGGCCGTTTCCGCCGCCACGGCGTTGCGCGCGCCGCCGAGCCGAAGCAGCGCGCCCGTGACCAGCGTCTTGACCAGCATCACGGCGATCAGGGCGGCGGCGACCAGCTCCCATTCGGCGGCGACGCGGCGCACGTCGAGGCTCATGCCGACGGTGATCAGGAAGATGCCCAAGCCGAGGCCCTGGAATGGCGCCATCATCGCCTCGACCTCGCCCCGATATTCCGTCTCGGCGATGAGGATGCCGGCGATCAGAGCGCCCATGATGGGCGAGAGGCCGACGGCGCTGGTGGCGAGGGCGGCGGCCATGACGGTCAGCAGGCTGACGGCGAGGAACAGCTCGGGGCTCTTGGTCCGGGCGGCCTGGGCGAACAGCCTCGGCAAGACGAGGCGGCCGAGCACGAGCATGACCGCCACGGCGACGGTGCCCCACATGAGGGTGGTCAGCATGCCGCCGACACCGCCCGAATCGCCGCGCGGTGCCAAAGCGCCGAGGGCGAAGATGATCGGGACAATGGCCACATCCTCGAACAGCAGCATGCCGAGCGCCGAGCGGCCGACGGCGCTGCTTCGGTTGACCAGCGGCAGCACCAAAGCGGTGGAGGACAGAGCGAGCGCAAAGCCGAGGGCGAACGCTGCAGCGGACGAATAGCCGGCGAGGTAGAGGCCGCCGCCGATGACCACGCCGGACAGAATCAGCTCGGCCGCGCCGGCGCCGAACACCAGGCGGCGCATGTTCCACAGCCGGCGGAACGAGAGCTCCAGTCCGATCGTGAACAGGAGCAGGATGATCCCGAATTCGGCGAACGGCTCGATCGCATGGGCGTTGGAGATGGTGAGGTAGTTGAGCCAGGGAAGCTGGCCGGCCATCGCGCCCAGCCCGGCCGGGCCGACCAGGACGCCGATCAGGATGAAGCCGATCACGGGGCTGATCCTGATGCGCGCGAAGGCCGGGATGACGACACCCGCGGCGGCCAGGATGACGAGGGCGTCGCTGAGGCCGGAGGTGCTGAATTCGGGCGCCATCTTGCCTTTATGCCGCTTTAGGGGCGAATGTCACCGCGATGGGGGAGGAACGCACCGATCTGTTGATCGCCGGCGGCGGGCCGGCGGGCATGATGGCGGGGCTGCTGTTCGCCCGCGCCGGCTGCCGCGTGCGGGTGCTCGAGAAGCATGGCGACTTCCTTCGCGATTTCCGAGGCGACACCGTCCACCCCTCGACGATGGAGATATTGCACCAGCTCGGCATGCTGGAGAGATTTCTCCAGCGACCCCACAACCGGGTCGAGGGCGCGCAGCTTCGGATCGCGGGGCGGGAATGGACGATCGGCGATCTTTCGCGTCTCCAGACGCCGGCGCCCTTCATCGCGATGATGCCGCAATGGGATTTCCTCGATTTCCTGCGCCAGGAGGCGGCCGCCTTCCCAGGCTTCTCGCTGGAGATGAATGCGCCGGTCGAGGCGTTCCTGGAGGAGCAGGGGGTGGTGCGCGGGGTGCGCCTCGCCGATGGGCGCGAGCTGCGCGCGCCGCTCACCATCGCCGCCGACGGGCGCGGCTCGATCGTGCGAAGCCTGCTGCCCCTCGAGGATCTCGGCGCGCCAATGGACGTGTTCTGGTTCCGCATCGCCAAGCCGCAATCGCAGAAGGCGGGGTTACGCGGCAATATCGAGCGCGGGCGGCTGCTCGTCATGATCGACCGCGGCGACTATTGGCAGTGCGCCTTTTTGATCCCGAAGGGTGCCGCGGCCGCGTTTCAGGAGAAAGGGATCGACGCGATCCGCGCGGAAGTCGCCGCGGCGGCACCGGAGCTCGACCTCGCCGAACTCGACGAGATCACCGACCTTCACCTGCTGAGCGTCAAGCTGGACCGGCTTACCTGTTGGCACAGGCGGGGGCTTCTCGCGATCGGCGATGCGGCGCACGCTATGTCGCCGATCGGCGGGATCGGCATCAACCTGGCGATCCAGGACGCCGTTGCGGCCGCCAACATCCTGGCCGAGCCGCTGGCGGGCGGGGAGAATGTCGATCCGCTGCTCGGCCGGGTGCAGAAGCGCCGCCTGTTGCCGACGCGGGTCATCCAGGCGGGGCAGAAGGCGGCCCAGGACCGGGTGATCGGGCGGCTGCTCCAGCCCGGCGAGCCGATCCACAAGGCGCCGCTGCTGGTGCGCGTGCTCGACCGGTACCCGCTGCTCAGGCGCATTCCGGGGCGGGTGATCGGCCTGGGCGTCAGGCGCGAGCGGGTTCGCTCTCCTGCGGCCTAACCGGCGGCATTCACTCCGTTACGGTGCAGAAATAGCTAGGCAGTCCGCTTCGGTAGGCTAGCCTCGTATTCGGCAACCGTGAGATCCACTGTGGCGTCGGCGAACGAATCAATCTTCACCCAGTTTGTG
>DASZEO010000117.1:0-4127 GCA_035940755.1 Allosphingosinicella sp.
TCCTCGAGCTCGGCATAATGGTTGCGGTGGACGACGGCGAGGGCGTCGACCCGGCGCTGGATCGACGCATAAGCGGCCGCAGCCTCCTCGCTGGCGCTTCCGCGCGAATGCAGGTTCAAAAGTGAGGCAACCACCTGGAGGTTGTTCTTCACTCTGTGGTGTACCTCCCGCACCAGCTTCGTCTGCCGCTCCACCGCCGCCTCCAGCTCAGCCTCGTGGTGGGCGACGGTGCGGGTGACGTTGTCGAAGGCGAGGCCGAGCTCGCCAATCTCGCGCGCGGGGGACCTGAGCACGGGCAGCTGCAGCGGCCGATCGCCGGGTCGATAGGAGGAAACCATCTGCTGGAAGGTGCCGAGCGGGCGAAGGAGCTGCCGGTTGACGATCCACCAGCCGATCAAACCTGCGGCGATCCACATCATCACCGGCAGCAGGATCAGCAGCACGTCGAGCGGCCGGATCGGCACCGCGCCAAGGGTGATCCTGAGCTGCAGCCGATTGTCGGCGATGGGTGCGCTGTCGCTGACTGTCTGGACGAACGGCACCGGCCGGTAATCCTGGCGCAGCTCCATGCGCCGATCCGCGCCGAGGAGCTCCAGGTTGAAGTCGGCTCGCGTGCCGGGGATGAAGGTGAGGCTGCGGAGGGAGGCGCGACTGAATTCCACCAGACCCTCCACCGAGCCCTCGGCGTCGAACAGGAAGAGGTGGAGAGTCTGGCCGTCCGGGCTGATCTCCAGCGTCTGGCCGGACCGCTGGGCCCTGCGGTTCGGAACGGGCGCGAAGCCCGGTGAGGCGCAGCGCAGCCGGTGATCGGGACCGTAGAGCGCGTAACGTCCCGGCGCCGTCTCCAGCGTCATCAGCCGCCGAAGCACGGTTTCGCAGACATGGGCCTCTGGCGGCGCCGCCGCGACGGCCGCGCTGGCCGCACGCATCGTCCCGACGGTGCGCGCGAGCATCTCGTTCAGCCGCTGAGCCTTCACCTCCAGCCGCGCCAGCGTCTGCTGGGCCCGCTGCTCGCTATTTTCCTTGGCGCTGTAGATGGAGGCGATGATCGCGACGATGCCCAGGGGCAGCAGCGCGAGGCTGAGGATGAGCAGCATCTTGGGGCCGGTCGAAAGCCGGCTCCAGCGGGAGGCGAACCAGCCGCCGCGGTCGCCGCTCACGAGGATCTCGACGTCATGCCGACGTCGCGTCTATCCGAGCTTCCCCAACAGATCGAGCATTTCCGGCGGAATGTCCTCGTCGACCATGCGCTGATAGGCGGTGCGCAAGGCGCTGCCGACATTGCCCGGCGGGGCGCGTCTCGAGCTGCCCCCCGATCCGTTGTCGGAAGCGTCTTTGGCGTTGCGATCAGACTTGCGCCGGCGTTGGTTTTGCCTGTCGTGCTGAAGGCTCAATCTCTTACCCCTCACGGCCCGCAACGCCGCGCCCGCAGCCTCGTCTTCGCCCGTCGGAGCGGCACCAGGGGGGCCGTCATCCGCTTCGACAGACGTGCTTTCGGAGGACCGCATAATGGCCCCCCGCGGGCATGGAAACAAAAAAGTCTGACGATTGTTCCAGTCCCGCACCGATGAGGGGGCAGGGGCGTTTTTTGCCTTCTTTTCGCTGTTTTCCCGGCCGCCGCGGGTTGCAATCGGGCAGGGGACCAATCCATAGGCGCGTGGCCATTTGTAGAGGAGTCGCAACGAAATGTCGCTCGGTGACGAACTGAAGCCGCATCTCCCCTTCCTGCGCCGCTACGCGCGTGCGCTGACCGGAAGCCAGTCGCACGGCGACAATTTCGTGCGCGCGACCCTCGAGGCGATCGTGGCCGCGCCGGACTCCTTCCCCCGGGACGTCGATCCGCGGCTCGGCCTCTATCGCACCTTCCACGCCATCTGGTCCTCGGCCAACATCGAGGAGGAGCCCGGCCACGGCGGCGGCGGGGAGGATCCCGAAGGCATCGCTCACGCGCGGCTTTCCAGGATCACGCCGCTGTCGCGCCAGGCGCTTCTGCTCACCGCAATGGAGGGCTTCACGCCTGAGGACACCGGCTACCTCATCGGCGCTTCGCCGGACGAAGTGGAATCGCTGGTCACCGAAGCTCTGGCCGAGATCGAACGCCAGACCCGCGCCGAGGTGCTGATCATCGAGGACGAGCCGATCATCGCCATGGACATCGAGACGATCGTCCGCGACCTCGGCCACAATGTCACCGGCGTCGCCGTCACGCGCGACGAAGCGGTCCAGCAGGCGCTGGCGCGGCGCCCCAGCCTGGTGCTCGCCGACATCCAGCTCGCCGACGACAGCTCGGGCATCGATGCAGTCAAGGACATCCTGCAGGAATTCCGGGTTCCGGTCATCTTCATCACCGCTTTTCCCGAGCGGCTGCTGACCGGCGAGCGGCCCGAACCGACCTTCCTGATCACCAAGCCGTTCCAGCGCTCGACCGTGAAGGCGCAGATCGCCCAGGCCTTGTTCTTCGATACGACGACGGTTCCCGCCTGATCCGGGAACCGCCGCCACGAGCGGGCGTTGCTCGGCTGAAACGAATGGAACTCTGAAGGGCGAGCGGCGGCAAGATGGATCAGGATCCGGACCATATCGACACGACGCGGGCGCGCGCCGGGGCCACCCCCCACATGACGCGGTACGTGCTCGGCTGGGGCCTCGGCCTCGTCATCCTGTTCTTCCTCATCCTGTTGTTTGTCTGGCGTTGAGCCCTATCTTGCCGGATGAGCGGCGCCGTCCGGCGCCGGGCGCGGTGCGTGTAGCGTAGGCGTATCCAGGGGCATTTTTCATGGCAGTGACGAAGTCGGCTGAGGACGAGATCGAGGAGCGTGGCGGCGGCGAGCCCGTCCCGCTGTCCGATCCCGACTTCAAGGATCAGCTGGCCCAGGTGATCCCGCACCTGCGCGCGTTCGGCCGGTCGCTGTCCGGCAGCCGCGACCTCGCCGACGACCTCGTCCAGGAAACTTTGCTCAAGGCGTGGGCCGCGCGCAAGCGCTTCCAGGCCGGCACCAACATGCGCGCCTGGACCTTCATCATCCTGCGCAACCTTTTCCTGTCCCAGATGCGCCGCGCCCGATTCAAGGGCGAGTGGGACGAGATCACGGCGTCGAAGCTGCTCGCCGCGCCGGCCAGCCAGGACCGGCACATCGAGCTTTCCGACATGCAGCGGGCGCTGCTCCACCTGCCCCAGCCGCAGCGCGAAGCGCTGATCCTGGTGGGCGCGGGCGGATTCGCCTATGAGGAAGCGGCCGAAATCTGCGGCTGCGCCGTCGGCACGATCAAGAGCCGGGTCGCCCGCGGCCGCGTCGCCCTCGACAATCTGATGAACGAGGGCAAGCTGCCGTCACGGCGCGAGCAGGCGCCCAACGAGCAGTCGGCGCTTCAGAGCATCATGAGCGAGGTGGACGAGCTGAGCAGGGACCGCGATCCCCGGCCCGAAGAGGACGACGACGCTTAGTCGAGGCGCGAGAGCAGGTCCTCGAACTTCTTGAGCGAACGAACTTCTCCGTCCATGTGGAACGCATGACGCAAAGCTTCGCCGATGCCGGCGTGAACGGTGGGGGGAGCCACCTTCACGAACCGCCGTGCAGCGCCTTCGGCCGTCGCCATTCTGATCGAGCTCATCTGTTCCACGGTCCCTTAACGTGTGTTGGCGGCGTCGAGTTGCAACCGTTGCGCCTCCTGAACGGAACCGGGCGCCTTGTGTGATATGAATGGTACAGAGCGTAAAAGCGCCGTTAACGATGCGGTGAACCGAGCGCGGGAATTCTCGCCCTTCCTTCGTCTTCAGCTCGAACGTTTCCCCGAAATCGCCCGCCAGCTCGCCGACGGCGCCACTGATGCGGCGCTTCAATCAGCCCGGGCCGAAGCGAAGGTTGATCACCTGGCTGCCGGCCTGCGGCGCGAGCGCAGCGCCCATGCGCTCGTCCTCGCTGTGGCCGACCTCGCCGGGCTGGCCCCGTTTGAACAGGTGACGGCGGAGCTTTCCGACCTCGCCGACCGGTCGCTGGAAAAAGCCGTCGCCGGCGCAATAGCGGAGCGGACGCCAGGTGAGGCGGCTCAAGGTTTCGCCGTGATCGGCCTCGGCAAGCTCGGCGGCCGCGAGCTCAATTATTCTTCCGACGTCGACCTGCTCTTCC
>DASZEO010000118.1:0-7584 GCA_035940755.1 Allosphingosinicella sp.
CGCCGCCGACGCGGGCCGCAACATCGCTGGTCCGGATCAGCGCCTTGAGCAGCCGGCCGACATGGGCAAGCGCGGCGTCGCCGGCGACGCGGCCGTGGCGCTGGTTGATCGCCTCGAGGCCGCGAAGGTCGATCGACAGCAGAGCGGCGGGCGTGCCGTGGCGTTGCGCCTGGCTGACCGCGCGTTCGAGCTGGCGGTCGAGCTCGCGCGCATTTGCCAGGCCGGTCAGCGCATCGACGTCGGAAACCGCCTCGACTTCGCCGAGCCTCGCCCGGGTCTCGGCGAGAGCGGCGCGAAGCAGCGCATTTTCGTCGGCAAGCCGGCCGAGCGCCTCGCGCACCTCGTCGGTGAGCTGCTCGGCCGGAATGCCGCCTGTGATTTCAGCGCGTGCCGTCATGCCTCAAGCCTCCGGCCGCGGCTTAACGCGGCAGTGGTTAACAAGCGCCCAAGCGGGCCGCATTGCCCAAGCCGGAGGGGCGGGTTAAGGGGTGGCGCTTCGCCGGGCTGACGGGCATGAAAATGGCAGACGAAGCGCCTCTGGTCGGAATCATCATGGGCAGCCGCTCCGATTGGGAGACGATGCGCCACGCCGCCGAGATGCTCGAGGCCCTGGAAGTGCCGCACGAGACCCGTGTCGTCTCGGCGCACCGGACACCGCAGCGGCTTTTCGATTATGCGCGAGGCGCCGCCGGGCGAGGCCTCAAGGTGATCGTCGCCGGCGCCGGGGGAGCGGCCCATCTGCCCGGCATGGCGGCGTCGATGACGCGGCTGCCGGTGCTCGGCGTACCGGTGGAATCGAAGAGCCTCGCCGGGCTCGACAGCCTGCTGTCGATCGCTCAGATGCCGGCCGGAGTACCCGTAGGCACGCTGGCGATCGGCAAGGCGGGCGCGACCAATGCCGGCCTGCTCGCCGCCGCCATCCTCGCCAACGGGGATGCGGCTCTGGCGGAGCGGCTCGAGCGCTGGCGGGAGCAGCAGACGGCCTCCGTCGCCGACCGGCCCGAATGATCGTCCCTCCCGGCTCCATGATCGGCATCATCGGCGGCGGCCAGCTCGGGCGAATGCTCGCCATCGCCGCCGCCCAGCTCGGCTATCGCTGCCACATCTACGCGCCCGAGGAGGCGCCGCCCGCCGCCGAGGTCGCCGCCGCCTTCACCCGGGGCGATTATGCCGATGAAGCGGCGCTGGAGCGATTCGGAAGCGAAGTGGACGTCGCCACCTACGAGTTCGAGAACATCGCCGCCGGTCCACTGAGCGCCTTGACCCGGCACACGCCGCTGTTCCCGCCGCGCGAGGCGCTCGAGATCGCGCAGGACCGGCTGACAGAGAAGACGTTCGTGCTGGGCCAGGGCGGCCGTCCAGCGCCGTTCGCCCAGGTCGACGATCTCGGCACGCTGAAGGCGGCGCTCGCCGAGCTCGGCACCCCGGCGATCCTGAAGACCCGCCGCTTCGGCTATGACGGCAAGGGCCAGGCGCGGATCCGCCATGCCCGCGAGGCCGAAGCGGCCTGGGAGAAGATGGGCGACGCGCCCTGCGTGCTCGAAGGCTTCATCTCCTTCGACGCCGAATTCTCGATCCTGCTGTGCCGCTCGCCGGACGGCGAGATGGCGGTGTGGGATTCGCCGCGCAACGTCCACGAGGATGGCATTCTCGCCACCTCAACCGTGCCGGCCGCGGCGAGCCTGGCGCCGGCGATCGCGGCGGGGGACAGGCTGGCGCGGCGGATCGCCCAAGCGCTCGATTATGTCGGCGTGCTGGCGATCGAATATTTCGCGGTCGGAGATTCGGCGGTGTTCAACGAGATGGCGCCGCGGGTCCACAATAGCGGCCATTGGACCATCGAGGGCGCAGTGAGTTCCCAGTTCGAAAACCATATCCGCGCTCTTTGCGGGCTGCCGCTCGGCGCGACCGACCTGATGGCGCCGCGCGTGGAGATGCGCAACCTGATCGGCGACGGCGTCGAGGCTTGGCGGGACATCCTGGCCGACCGAGCCGCGCACCTCCACCTGTACGGCAAGCGCGAGGCCCGGCCCGGGCGCAAGATGGGCCACGTCACCCGGGTGATCGGCCGCAAGGCGGAGTAGGCGCGGGGCGAGCCTCTTATTGCAGCTGCATCACCTCGATCGGCAGGCCGAGCCGCTCGAGCTGCGGGCGCACCTGCGAGGCGTCGCCTACCACCACCCAGACGAAGCTGTCGGGGTTGATCGCCTGGCGCGCGGCGCGGTCGAGCGCTCCCGCGTCGAGGGCCCTGAAGCGGCCCGGCAGCGTCTCCTGATAATTGTCCGGCCGGTCGTAGAGGTCGTTCTCGACCATCGCGTCGAGCACCGCCGCCGACGTCTCGTAGCTGCCGGGAAGGCCGCGAATGCCGCCGTTGACGACGCGCTGAAGCTCCTCGGCAGTCACGCCGCGGTTGCCGGTGAAATCGCGGATCTGCTGCTGCAGGGCGGCGATCGACTCGCCGGTGCGGTTGGTCTGGACCGGGGCGAAGATGATGAAGGGGCTTCGCCGCTCCACCCGATTGAGGAAGGAGAAGGCGCCATAGCCCCAGCCCCTGGTCTCGCGGATGTCCATGTTGAGCCGGGCCGACGCCTGGCCGCCGAGCACGTCGTTGGCGACGAGCAAAGGAAGCAGCTCCTCGGTCCCGTTCATCGGTAGCACTTCGCCGGCGAGGATCATCGACTGGGGCGATTGCGGCCGGTCGACGAGGATGATGCGCTGGCGCGAGGTGGGGATGTTCGCGGCGAAGTTCTTGGTGCCGCGCGGGACGGCCGGCGGCTGCCAGTTGCCGAAGCGTTCGTTGAGCAGGGCGGTGATCTCGCGAAGAGTGGTGTCGCCGACGACGAAGATCTCGACATTGTCGGGGCGGATCCAGCTTTGGTGGGCGTTGACGATGTCCTCGCGGGTGATCGCCTGAGCGGACGCCGTCGTGCCCGAACCCGTGAACGGAACGCCGTAAGGATGCTGGCTGCCGTAAAGCAAAGGCGGCAGCGTCCTTAGCGCGATTCCGACCGGCTGGGTCTGCTCGGCCGCGATCTGGGCGAGGCGTTGGGCACGAAGGCGCTCGATTTCGCCGGGCGCGAAGGCCGGGTTCTTGACCAGGTCGGCGAGCAGGTCGAGCGAAGGCCCGAGGTTCGTGCGGAGCGCCGCCACGTTGACCGCGGTTCGGTCGATCGAGGCGCCGGTGCCGATTTGAGCGCCGAGCCTTTCCTGCTCCTCCGCGATCTGGATTGAGTTTCGGGTTGTGGTGCCTTCGTCGAGCAGCGAGGCCATCAGGCTCTGAAGCCCTTCGCGGCCGTCGGGGTCGGCGGCGTAGCCGGCGTCGAACTGGAGGGACACCCGCACGACCGGAACGGTCGTGCGGCGGGCGAAGGCGACGCGGATTCCGTTCGACAAAGTCGCGCGCTCCACGTCGGGGAAGTCGAGGTCGCGGATCGTGCCGACCTCGGGGATTCGCGAGCGATCCACCTGAATGAAGGTGCGCGGCATCGGCGCGAGCGGATGCTCGCCCGGCTCCGGCGTGCGGAAATAAGCCGGCGCATGAGTGGCGCTGCCGCCGCTGCGGCCGGTCTGCGATTCCTCATAATTGCCGCGCTCGCCGGGGACGACGCGCAGGGCGTAGACCGGCCGGCTCAGCCAGTGTTGCATCACGTCGCGA
Source organism: Allosphingosinicella sp. (assembly GCA_035940755.1). GTDB lineage: Bacteria > Pseudomonadota > Alphaproteobacteria > Sphingomonadales > Sphingomonadaceae > Allosphingosinicella. The sequence continues at coordinate 3,656 of DASZEO010000118.1, forward strand.
ACGCGCTGCGGGGTCGCGGTCGCATATTCCTCGAGCTCGCGGCGATAGTGCGACGGATCGTTGAGGTAGAGGGCGCCCTCGGCCAAAGCGACGGCCTTGCCGCCGAAGCCGCCGACCTGCTCGAGCCCGCGGATTCGGCTCGCCACGGTCTGCATCACCACCCGGCGCACTTCGTCCTCGGTGGGGCCGTTGGCGATGAACTCGGCCATGATCTCGTCCAGCCGCCGCGAGACCTGATCCGCGTCCACCCCCGGCTTCACGTCGACGGTCACCTCGAACATGCTGATGCGCTGGAAGTCCTGAACGCCCGCCGTAACCGCGACGGCGGTCTGCTCGCCGCGCACGAGGATGTTGTCGAGGCGCGAGCTGGCGAGGCCGCCGAGCACGCTGGCGCCGATCTGGAGCGGAACGAGATCGGGATGGCCGATGCCGGGGACCACCCAGTTGCGATAGAGGCGGGTCGTCGCGACCCGGTCCTGCATCACCTGGTCGACGCGGGCGGGAAGGGTCGGGACGTCGGCCGCGGCGGGCACGTTCTCGGGCCCGCGCGGAATGTCGCCGAAATAGCGCTGAACGAGCGTCCGGGCCGTGGCGACGTCGATGTCGCCGGCGAGAACCAGGACGGCGTTGTTCGGCCCGTAATTCTCGCGGAACCATTCCTGGACCGTCTGGAGGCTTGCGGCATCGAGATCGGCCATCGAGCCGATCGTGGAGTGCCGGTACGGGTGGCCTTCGGGGAAAAGGTGCTCGAGCTGCGCATATTCAACGAGGCCGTAGGGCTGGTTGTCGCCCTGGCGCTTCTCGTTCTGGACGACGCCGATCTGGTTGCGCAATTTCTCCTCGGTCACGCCGCCGAGCAGGTGGCCCATCCGGTCGCTCTCGAGGAACAGCGCCGTTTCCAGCGCCGGGGTCGGCACCGTCTCGAAATAGTTGGTGCGGTCGAACCAGGTGGTGCCGTTCCAGTCGGTCGCGCCGATCGCCTCGAGCCGCGGGAAGAAGTTGCCGGGCGCGTTTTCCGACCCGTAGAACATGATGTGCTCGAACAGGTGGGCAAAGCCGGTGCGGCCCGCCGGCTCGTCCTTGGAGCCGACATTATACCAGACGGAAACCGCGACCACCGGCGCCTTGTGGTCCTCATGGACGACGACGCGAAGGCCGTTGTCGAGCGTGAAGCTTTCATAGGGGATGTCGACGCGGTCGAGCAGCTGGCGCACCGCCGGGTCCATCGGGCCCGCAGCGGTCCGGGTGGCGCCGGAGGCGGTCTCGGTCGAAGCCGTGTCGGTAGTGGTGGCGCAGCCGGCGAGCGAGAGGCCGGCGGCAAGAGCGAGAGCGGTCAGAAACTTGCGCATGCGACTCCCCAATGTGATGCAGCGCGGCGGACCCTAATAAGCTCAGCGGGCAAAGCAATATGCGAGGAACCGCATCTTCGCGATTTTCGGCGGAATTCCGGCCGCCGCAGCCGCCGGCGACGATCCTCGCGAAGTCGGCTCCGGCACCCCTTGTGTTGCACAATGGCAACACTACATGACGGTGCGGAAGGAATAGGGGCTTAGGCAATGAACCTCGAGAAATTCACCGAGCGCGCGCGCGGTTTCCTGCAAGCGGCGCAGACCGTGGCGCTGCGGATGAACCATCAGCGAATCACACCCGTGCATGTGCTCAAGGCCTTGCTCGAGGACGAGCAGGGCATGGCTTCGGGCCTGATCGCCCGCGCCGGGGGCAGCACCGAGGCGGCGCGGCGCGAGGTGGACGAGGCGCTGGCGAAGGTGCCCGCCGTCTCCGGCAGCGGCGCAAGCTCGGCGCCGGCCCTCGACGGCGAGACGATCCGGGTCCTCGACCAGGCCGAGCAGATCGCGCAGAAAGCGGGCGACAGCTACGTCACGGTCGAGCGGATGCTGCTCGCGCTGGTCATGTCGAAGACGGCCGCGGGCAAGGCGCTGACCGACGCGGGGCTGAAGCCCGAGGCGCTCAACGCGGCGATCAACGAGCTTCGCGGCGGGCGCACGGCCGACACGCAGTCGGCCGAGGACCGCTACGACGCGCTCAAGAAGTTCGCCCGCGACCTCACTCAGGCGGCCCGCGACGGCAAGCTCGATCCGGTGATCGGCCGCGACGAGGAGATTCGCCGCACGGTCCAGATCCTGGCGCGGCGGACCAAGAACAATCCGGTGCTGATCGGCGACCCCGGCGTCGGCAAGACGGCGATCGCGGAAGGGCTGGCGCTTCGGATCGCAAATGGCGACGTGCCCGACAGCCTCAAGGACCGGCGGCTGATGGGGCTCGACATGGGCAGCCTGATCGCCGGCGCCAAATATCGCGGCGAATTCGAGGAGCGGCTGAAGGGCGTGCTCGACGAGGTCAAGCAGGCCGAGGGCGACGTCATCCTCTTCATCGATGAGATGCACACCCTGATCGGTGCGGGGAAAAGCGAGGGCGCGATGGACGCGTCGAACCTCTTGAAGCCGGCGCTGGCGCGCGGCGAGCTTCACTGCATCGGCGCCACGACGCTGGATGAGTATCGCAAGCATGTCGAGAAGGACCCGGCGCTGCAGCGGCGCTTCCAGCCGGTGTTCATCGGCGAGCCGACGGTCGAGGACACGATCTCGATCCTTCGCGGCCTGAAGGAGAAATACGAGCTCCACCACGGAGTCCGCATCACCGACGGGGCGATCGTGTCGGCGGCGACGCTCTCCAACCGCTACATCACCGACCGATTCCTTCCGGACAAGGCGATCGACCTCATGGACGAGGCCGCCTCGCGCCTGCGCATGGAGGTGGAGTCGAAGCCCGAGGAGATCGAGACGCTCGACCGGCGCATCATCCAGCTCAAGATCGAGCGCGAGGCGCTGAAGAAGGAGAAGGACCGGGCCTCGCAGGACCGGCTGGCGGCGCTCGAGGAGGAGCTGGCCAACCTCGAGCAGCAGTCGGCGGGGCTGACCCAGCGCTGGCAGGCGGAGAAAGAGAAGCTGGCCGGCGAGGCGAAGATCAAGGAGGAGCTGGAGCGCGCCCGGCTCGAGCTCGAGCAGGCGCAGCGCGGCGGCGACCTCGCCAGGGCCGGCGAGCTTGCCTACGGGCGGATTCCTCAGCTCGAAAAGCAGCTCGCCGAGGTCGAGGCCGCCAGCCAGAGCGCCATGCTCCGCGAGGAAGTGACCAGCGAGGACATTGCCGGCGTGGTGTCGCGCTGGACCGGGATTCCCGTCGACAAGATGCTCGAAGGCGAGCGCGAGAAATTGCTGGCGATGGAAGAGGCGCTGGGACGGCGAGTCATCGGCCAGGCCCAGGCGGTCGATGCGGTCAGCCGCGCCATCCGCCGCGCCCGCGCGGGCCTTCAGGACCCCAACCGGCCGATGGGCTCGTTCCTGTTCCTGGGCCCGACCGGCGTCGGCAAGACCGAGCTCACCAAGTCGCTCGCCGAATTCCTGTTCGACGATCCGCACGCGATGGTGCGGATCGACATGTCGGAGTTCATGGAAAAGCACAGCGTCGCCCGGCTGATCGGCGCCCCTCCCGGCTATGTCGGCTATGAGGAAGGCGGCGTGCTGACCGAGGCGGTGCGGCGGCGGCCCTATCAGGTGGTCCTGTTCGACGAGGTCGAGAAAGCCCATTCGGACGTGTTCAACGTCCTCCTCCAGGTTCTCGACGACGGCCGGCTGACCGACGGCCAGGGCCGCACCGTCGACTTCACCAACACGATCATCATCCTGACCTCGAACCTCGGCAGCCAGTTCCTCACCAGCCTTGCCGACGGGCAGAAGGTGGAGGACGTCGAGCCGCAGGTGATGGAGGTGGTCCGCGGCCATTTCCGCCCCGAATTCCTCAACCGCGTCGACGAGATCATTCTCTTCCACCGGCTGAAGCGGGCCGAGATGGGTGCCATCGTCGACATTCAGCTCTCCCGCCTGCAGCGGAGCGAGATGGGCGCCATCGTC
>DASZEO010000119.1:0-4848 GCA_035940755.1 Allosphingosinicella sp.
TCAGGCGGACCAGCTTGTCGGCGGAAATGCTGTTGATCGCAGGCATGAGCGTCCCTTCTTCGAGCGAGGACGCGATGCTTCAGCCTTGCGCTTCATGGGGCGATCGCAGGCCCCATGGGGGCTTTAGAGCGACCGCCGCCAGGGCTGTCAAGACGAAGGCGAGCGCAGGTCCTCTGCCGTATTCAGCTCAGCGCGCGGTAGATGCCGTAGACGCTGGTCAGGGTGAGAACGACGCCGACCATCACCAGCAGCAGCTTCGAAGCGACGCGCTTGGCGGCGAAGGCTCCAAGCGGCGCCGCGGCGACGCCGCCGATGAGAAGGCCGACCGTGGCGGTGGTGAAGGCCTCCCACCCCAGCGCGATCAGGAAGGTCGCCGAGATGGTGACGGTAAGGAAGAATTCGGCGGTGTTGACGGTGCCGATCACCCGGCGCGGGCTCGCCCCCTGGATCAGCAGGTTGCTCGTCACAACCGGGCCCCAGCCGCCGCCGCCCGCGGCGTCGAGGAAGCCGCCGGCGAGGCCGAGCGGAGCGACGATCTTGGGGTCCTTCTCGGTCGGCGGGTAATGATAGCCGCGCCAGATCAGGTACAGGCCGATCGAGGCGAGGTAGGTCAGGACCACCGGCCTGGCGATGCTGGCGTCGATCTGCGTCAGCACATAGGCGCCCAGGATGCCGCCGATCACTCCGGGAATGACGAGCCGCGAGAACAGCCGCCAATCGACGTTGCGGTGGAGGACGTGGCTGATCCCGGAAACGCCGGTGGTGAAGCACTCGACGGTGTGGACTCCGGCGGAGGCGGCGGCGGGCGGGACGCCGATGCTGACCAGCAAGGTCGTCGAGATCACTCCGAAGGCCATGCCGAGCGCGCCGTCGACGAGCTGCGCAGCGAAACCGACGCCGATGAACGGCAAGAGGGAGGCGAGGTCGAAATCGGGCATTTCATTCTCCAGTTGGAACGCGAAGGGGCCTCCGGCGGTCCGGTCGGCCCCGAGCGGCGGCTACCTCGCCAGCCGCCGCTTTTCGGTCACGTCCAGCTGGACGATCTTGCCTTCATGAACCGTGATGGCGATTGAGCCGAAGCGAAGCCTCTGCAGATAATCGCGGATGGCCGCAAGCGCGTCGTCCGGCTGGCTCATCGCGACACTCCCGGTGGATGGTGGCATTTTGCTGTCCCCTTGTTCTTTTCGTTGTTCGAGCGACTCGCGCTTGAGCCTCTTCAGCAGATACTCTACCGCTGCGGTTGACAATAACCCAGCGCCGAATTGAGGGCCAAATGCGCCGAAGCGAAAAAAGTGTCGTCCAAGCCCGCTCCGCTAGGCGAGCCATCGGCGCGCCTCTAAGGCGAGGCCGGTGAGCCTCGTCCGTTCCTCCTCTACCATAGGTTTGCTGACGCTGGTGAGTCGCGTGCTCGGCTTCGTGCGCGACATGCTGATGGCCCGGTTCATCGGCGCCGGCTTCGCCTCCGACGCCTTCCTCGTCGCCTTCCGCCTCCCCAACCTGTTCCGCGCCCTGTTCGCCGAGGGCGCCTTTTCGGCCGCGTTCGTGCCGATGTTCAACCGCAAGCTGACCGCGGAGGGGAAGGAGGAGGCGCGAAGCTTCACCGAGAGCGTGCTGGCGCTGCTGACCCTGATCCTGCTCGTCTTCACGGCCGTTATCATGATCGCCGCCTGGCCGGTGGTCTGGGCGATGACCGGCGGCTTCAACAGCGCCGAGCCGGCGAAGATCGCCTTTACCGTCGAGCTCAGCCGGATCACCTTCCCCTATCTCGCCCTGATCGCGCTCGCGTCGCTGTTCGGCGGAATCCTCAACAGCCTCGGGCGCTTCTGGGTCGCCGCCGCGGCACCGATCCTGTTGAACCTTTGCCTCATCACCGCGATCCTGTTCTTCCGCGGCGGCGACGACCTCGCCACAGCGCGGGCGCAGGCGGTGGCGGTCACCGTCTCCGGCGTTCTTCAGCTCGCCTGGATGGTGTTCGCCGCCCGCCGCGCCGGAATGAAGCTCAAGCTGAAGCGGCCGCGGCTGACGCACGACGTAACCACGCTGATGCGGCTCATCCTGCCGGCCGCGATCGGTGCCGGCGCCGTGCAGGTGAACCTCCTGGTGAGCACCTTCCTGGCGGGGCGCTTCCTTCCCGAAGGCTCCATCTCGCATCTTTATTATGCCGACCGGCTCGGCCAGCTCCCGCTCGGCCTGATCGGCATCGGCGTCGGCACGGCGCTGCTCCCGCTCTTGTCGCGCCAGCTCGCCGCCGGAAGCGAGGAGGCCGCGCTCCACAGCCAGAACCGGGCGATCCAGCTGGTGCTGCTGCTTACCCTCCCCGCCGCCGCCGCCCTGGTCGTCAGCGCACTGCCGCTGGTCACCGGCCTGCTCCAGCATGGCGAGTTCAGCCGCCTCGATTCGGCCGCCACCGCCGGTGCCCTTGCCGCCTTTTCGCTCGGTTTGCCGGCCTATGTGCTGATCAAGGTGCTTACTCCGGGCTTCTACGCGCGTTCCGATACCAAGACGCCGGTGCGGGTCGCGGTCGCCTCGATGGTGCTGAACCTGGCGCTCAACCTGGCCCTGATCTGGGATCTGGGGCAGGTCGGCCTCGCCTTGTCGACCGCGCTCGCGGCCTGGGCCAATGCCGTCGCGCTATACCTGATCCTCCGCCGCCGCGGCCACTTCCACCTCGACGAACGGCTGAAGCGCGTCCTTCCCCGCGCGTTCGCGGCCACGGCGCTGATGGTCGGGCTGCTGCTGGTCCTCAACCCGGTCCTCCTGCCGATGCTAGGCGGGACGCTGGAGCTGCGCGTGATTGCCTTGACGCTGCTCGTAGGCGCCGGTGCCGCCGCCTATTTCGCCGCCGCCTTCCTGCTGCGCGCGCTCACGGTCGAGGAGCTCAGGACCCAGCTGCTGCGCCGCGGCCGCTGAAGCGACCCCTGCTGAGGCCCGTCGGCGCGCCTCTCACGGCTCGCGCTCGCCGCAGCCTTCGCGCTCAGGATCGGCCCAGCAGGCGAGGCCGGCGCGGATGTCCGCGGCGGCGGGGAGCGCCAGGTCCTCCTCGAGGAACACCCACTGGAAGACCAAAGCGCCGGGGCCGACGCTCTCGGCGTCGTCGTAGAAGGTCGTCTCGGTGGCGCCGCTGCCGCTCTGGACGACGAGCCGGCGGACCGGCGCGAGGCGGGCCGGGTCAACCTCGCCGGCGGCACAGGCGGCGTCGGCGGCGGACCGGAAGGCGGATGCGGCGGCGGTCCGGAACGCCTCGAGCCGCTGCGGCGGGAAGGCCGGCTCCTGAGTTTCGCGGGCGAAGGAGCCGGGGTCGAGGCTCACTTCGAGCGCCGCCGCGACGCATCCGGGGGGGGCTGGCGCAGGGGCCGGGGCCGCGGTGTTGACCGCAGCGGGAGCCGGGGCCGCAGCGGGAGCGACCATGTTGTTCGTGGGCGGAGCGGCGCGTTCGGGGCCGCAGGCGGTGGCGAGGGCGAGGGCGGCGGCGGCCGCGGCGAGGCGGGGGCGGGGCTCCATCGGCGGCACGATAAAGCGGTGGCGGCGGAGCGCAAGTTTGCTCCGCCCGCGTGGGCGCCGTATCGGGCGCGGATGAGCGACGAGCCGAAGCCGAAGCTGTGCGTCCTCGTCGACGCCGACGCCTGCCCGGTCAAGGAGGAGGTCTACAAGGTCGCCTTCCGCCACGAAGTGAAGGTGAGCGTGGTCAGCAACTCGGCGCTCCGGGTGCCGGCCCATCCGCTGGTCGAGCGGGTGACGGTCGGGGCGGGGTTCGATGCGGCCGACGACTGGATCGCCGAGCGGGCCGATGAAGGCGCGGTGGTGGTGACGGGCGACATCCTGCTCGCCGACCGCTGCCTCAAGAAGGGCGCCGCAGCGATCGCGCCCAACGGCAAGGCGTTCACGAGCGCCTCGATCGGGGCGGCGGTGGCGACGCGGGCGATCATGGCGGACCTTCGGGCCGGAGCGGACGGGATCATGGGCGGACCGGCGCCGTTCGCCAAGGCGGACCGCTCGCGCTTCCTTTCCGCGCTCGACGAGGCGCTGGTGCGGCTGAAGCGTCGCCAGGCCTCCTAGAGGCGGACCAGCATCTTGCCCATGTTGGCGCCGCGGAACAGGTCGATGAACGCCTGCGGCATCGCCTCCAGCCCGTCGCGCACCGTCTCGCGGGAAGTCACCCGGCCGCTCGCCACCCAGCCGCCCATGTCGCGGTAGAAGTCGGCCATCTCGGGAAGATAGTCGGTGTAGATGAACCCCTTGAGCATGATCCGCGCGGCGATGATGCGCATGATGTAGCGGAAGGCGTGGCTCGAGCCGGTGTTGTAATCGTCGATCATGCCGCAGATCGCGAAGCGGGCGTTCTGGCGGGCGGCGGCGAAGGCCGCGTCGAGATGGTCGCCGCCGACATTGTCGAAATAGACGTCGATGCCCTTGGGCGCCGCCTCGAGCAGCTGCCTGGCGATCGGAGCGGCCTTGTAGTCGAGGCAGGTGTCGGCGCCGAGCTCGTTGACCCAGGCGCATTTGTCGGCGCCGCCGGCCGAGCCGATCACGCTCATGCCCTTGGCGCGGGCGATCTGAACCACCGCCGAGCCGACCGCTCCGGCGGCGGCCGAGACGAAGACGATGTCCCCTTCCTTCGCCTGGGCGGCGCGAAGCAGGCCGAAATAAGCGGTTGCGCCGGTGAGGCCGAGATTGCCGAGCCACTGATGGTCCTCGACCTGCATCGGTGGGACCTTGTTGAAGCGTTCGGCCGGGCCGGCGGCGGCCTCGCGCCAGCCGAGCATGTGGAACACCGTCTCGCCCTCGCGGAAATGGGGAGAGCGGGTGGCGACGACCTTGCCCACCGCGCCGCCTTCCATCGGCGCGCCG
>DASZEO010000120.1:0-4194 GCA_035940755.1 Allosphingosinicella sp.
CGCCAAGGACGGCACCATCACCGCCGCCAACGCCTCTTCGATCAGCGACGGCGCCGCCGCGCTCGTCATCACCCGCCAGAGCGTGGCCGACCGGCTCGGCATCAAGCCGGTCGCCCGCATCGTCGCCCACGCCGCCCACGCCCAGGCGCCGAACCTGTTCACCACCGCCCCCGTCCCCGCTTCGCGCAAGGCGCTGGAAAAGGCCGGCTGGGACGTTGACGACGTCGACCTGTGGGAAGTCAACGAAGCCTTCGCGTGCGTCGCGATGATCGCCATGCGCGACCTCGGCATCGCGCGCGAGCGTTTGAACGTCCACGGCGGCGCAACCGCTCTGGGCCACCCGATCGGCGCCTCGGGCGCCCGCCTCCTCGCCACCCTCCTCAGCGCCCTCGAAACCCACGGCCAGAAGCGCGGCCTCGCCACCTTGTGCATCGGCGGCGGCGAAGCCACGGCTATGGCCGTGGAGTTGGTGGACTAAGGCCGCGGACTCGCGGGCTCTTAGCTCACTTCAATAATGATACCGGCACTGCGCCACCTCTAGTGCCTGGGCCTCTCCCTTCCCCTTGACACGGTAGACGAGCCGGTGCTCGCGGTCGATGCGGCGGGACCACCAGCCGCTTAGGTTGCCGCCGAGCGGCTCGGGCTTGCCGGTGCCTTGGAACGGGTGGCGCATGCATTCGCCGAGCAGGCCGTTGAGCCGGGCCAGCGTCTTGCGATCCTCTTCCTCCTGCCAGAGCAGATACTGGCTCCAGGCGCGCGAGGAGAAAACGAGCTTCACGGGTCGATCAGCTCATGCTCCTCGCCCTTGCCGGCGTCGAGCTCGGCGATCGCCTCCATCAGCACCTTGGCGTTGGCCGGCGATTTGAGCAGGTAGAGCGTCTCCTCGATCGAATCCCACTCCTTCTGGGAAATCATCACGACGCCGCGCCCGCCGCGCCGGGTGACCGCCACCGGCACGCAATCGTCGACCACCCGGTCCATCACCGCCTTCAGATTGGCGCGCGTTTCCGAAAAGCTCAGGCTTTCCATCACCTCTCTCCTTGCCGCCTATGTACAACTTCATGTACATCGCTTCAAGGACATCGGCCGCGGCCAAGCCCCGGCCATGGCGAGCGAGAGCCCCTGCGCTATTGCCTGCCGACGCCCGGCAGGGTGCCGACCGGCCACAGGTCGATGCCGAGCAGCCATTCGCGCCCGCCCTCCTCGAAAAAGGCCGGCGCTCCCTCCCGCTCCGCCGCCCGGCGGATGTTCACCAGATAAGCCATGACGACGGCTCCGGCGGTTTCGAGCGAGTAGAGGTTCATCGCCGAGATGCCCACCGCCGGATCGGCCAGAAGCCGCGCCGCGGACGCCCAGTCCGCCGCCTGCGCCACGCCGACGGGCGAGCCCGCCTGCTCCATGGCCTGGAACGGCCCCGGCTGGCGGGAATCCTCCCCTTGCGGCGGAGCCACGGCGCCGCCCTCGCGCAGCCACGCCTCGAGCCGCCGCGCCCGCTCCAGCGCCTCGTCCGACGTCAGCAGCCGGTCCTGCCACATGAGGGTCGCTCCGCCGACCTGGCCGCGCTCGTCGAGCCGAAGCCCGGTCTGGAGATAGTCCGAACCGCCGATCGGGCCGAAGTCGAATTGGCGCCCGCCAAGGTTCAGGCGCAGCTCCATCCGCGTCGTTCCCGCGAACATGCCGTTGCCGTAATCGGCGAGCGCCGCCCGCAGCATCGGATCGGGCGGAGCATCCATCTGCAGCTCGACGGGCCGCGCCGGAACGGCGAGCTGCGGTGGCGTCGTTGCGATGTCTTCCGACGGCGTGTCGGCGGCCTCAGCGGTGAGCCCCGCTTCCTCATCAGCCGTCAGCCGCCGGTAGCGGATCGGCTCGCCGAGCATGGCGAGCGTCAGGGTATCGCCTTCGATGTGCGCGCGTTGCCCGCGAAAATCGGCGCGGCCGAGGTCGGCGGGGTCGAAGCGGAAGCGCATCATGTTGGCGCCTTCCGGTACCGCGAACGGCTCGGACCAGAATTGGAACGCGCCGCTGCCGACCCGCACCGAGACGATCCGCCGCCCCGGCTGCGGCTCGAACCGGTACGCCTCGCCGTCGAGCTGCGCATAAGCGGGCGGACCGCTCGCGAAGCGCGCCTCAGCGTCGAGGTAAGGGGGCACCTGGCCGCTCGGGTCGGTTACTCGGACGACGAATCCCTCGCCCGCCTCGTGCCCCGTTTCGACCAGCTCGACTCGTGGCGGCCGCACCGGCGGGTCGGTGTCGAGGACGATGTCGTCCCCCTCGCGCCGCCACCGCCCGGTCGCGCCGAGGTCCATTGCGCCGTACGAGAAGAAGAACTCGAAGCGCGCGTCCGGCAGCAGCTCGATCCCGCTCGCCGTCTCCATGCGCTGGGCGACGTACCGCCCCTCGACCTGCGCCGCGGCGCGGCTGAAGCCCAGCACCGCCGCCGCCAGCACCGCGACCCTCAGTAGCGCCCCCACAGCCGCCATCCCGATCCTCCCCCGAAACGATCTACAGCGTTCGGCCGAACAGCACCAGCCGAGGGACGCTCGCCGCTCGTGTATCGGCGGCTAGCGCCGACCCTGAAGTTCGGCCTTCACGCCGCCCAGCGGTCGTCGTCCGCTGGCCGCTCCTGGCGCGCAAGCCGGGTCAGGCGCTCGCCCAGGAAGTCCATGACCGCCCTCACCCGCGGCGTATGGCGGAGCCGCTCGTGGGTGAGCAGCCAAAGCTCCGAACCGTCGCTCGCGATCGGGTCGAGGCAGCGCACCAGCTCCGGGTCGCGGTCGGCAACGAAGCTCGGCAGCACCGCCAGGCCGGCGCCGGCGCGGACGGCCGCGAGCAGCCCGCTCGCGGAGCTGTGATGCATCGTCACCGCTTCCTCGAGCCGGTGGCGCCTCAGCCACGCGCGATAGAGCGGCCATACCTTGTCGCCGCCGCCGCCGATGATCTGGTGCCCGCGCAGCTCCGCCGCGCTGCGCGGGCGCGGATGGGCGGCGGCATAATCGCGGCTGCAATAAAGCGTCCACGGATCGGGCGCGATCCGCCGCCCGACGAGGCTGGATTCAGGCGAGACATGGCCGCCGCGAAGCGCGACGTCGGCCTCGCCGGCGCCGAGGTCGCGCGCCTCGTCGGCGGTGTCGAGCTCGATGCGAAGCTTCGGGTGAGCTTCATGCAGATCCTTCAGGATCGGGGGCAGGATGGTGATGGCGTAAAGCTCGACGCAGGTCAGGCAGACGGTGCCGCTCGCCTCGCGCGACTGGGCGCCGGCGGCGTCGGCGAAGGCGCCGGCCGCGCTTTCGACGGCTTCGGCCCGAGCCGCCAGCGCCTGGCCGGCCGGAGTCAGCGCGTAGCCCGCCTGCCGCCGCTCGACCAGCACCAGGTCCAGCGCTGCCTCGAGCGCCGACAGCCGCCGCGCTACCGTCGTCTGGCTCACCCGAAGCGCGCGCCCGGCGCCCAGCGTGCTGCCGTGACGCGCCACGGCGAGCAGATATTTCAGATCGTTCCAGTCGATCGCTGCGGCGTCCATCGCTTCGTCCCTGCCCCGGCTCGAGCGGCGGGTCATTGTGCACTTTTGCAGAATAGCTGTGCAAGATCGCTGAGTGCGTTGCTATTTGCAACTGATTATCTGGGCCCATGCCAGCGCTGGCTTGACCTCGAACTTTCGGAGACAAGCCATGAAGACCATCGCCCTTGCCGCCGCCGCCCTGCTGGCGGCGAGCTTTGCCGCCTCGCCCGCACCCGCCCAGAGCGGGCCCGAGCAGCGCCTCGCCGTCAGCCTCGCCGGCCTCGACCTCGGCACGCCCGAAGGCCGGCAGGCGCTCGATTTGCGCCTGCTCCACGCCGCCCGCACCGCCTGCGGCACGCCTTCCCCGGCCGACCCGAACGGCCGCGCCAACCAAGACGAATGCGTGGCCCAGCTGCGCACCGCCGCGGCCGCCCAGGTCCGGACAGCCCTGGCTTCCGCGGGGCGCCAGTCCCAGAGCGTGCAGGCCTCGGGCCGCTGACGCTTCCGCCGCCCGCTCCCGCCGGCATCCGCGCTGGCGGGAGCGCGCCGCACCTTCCCTTCACCTGCCCTTCATGTCACACCGGCTTTGTTGCGCTTGCCGAACCAGCAGGGAGACGGTGGATGAAGACCAGCCTGTACGCTTTGACTGTTGCTGCCGCCGCCGCGGCGATTGCCGCTGCCGCGCCCGCCGCCGCCCA
>DASZEO010000121.1:0-1849 GCA_035940755.1 Allosphingosinicella sp.
GGCCGCTCGGGCCGCCAACCGCTTTCGTTGATGGTCATGCCAAAGTCTCCTCGAGCGCAGCGGCGAAGCTGTCGATATCCTCATCGGTCGTCGTCTCGGTGACGGCGACGACCAGCCCCCGCTCCAGGGACTCGTTGCCCGGGTAGAGCCGGCCGAGCGAGACTCCGCCCAGGATGCGGCGCTCGGCCAGGTCGCGCACCACCGGCCGAGCCTCGCGGTCCAGCACCAGAGTGAATTCGTTGAACATCGTGCCGTTGAGCAGCCGCGCCTGGCCGATTCCGCCGAGCCGCTCCGCCGCTCGCACCGCCCGCGCATGGTTGATCTCCGCCAGCTGGCGAAGCCCCTTCTCGCCGAGCAGGGTCAGGTGGATGGTGAAGGCGAGCGCGCACAGCACCGAGCTGGTGCAGATGTTCGACGTCGCCTTCTCGCGCCTGATATGTTGCTCGCGCGTCGACAGCGTCAGCACGAAGCCGCGCTTGCCTTCCGCATCCTGGGTCATGCCGGCGAGCCGCCCCGGCATCTGCCGCACATATTTCTCGGCGCAGGCGAACAGCCCCACATAAGGCCCGCCGAACTGAAGCCCGACGCCGAGCGCCTGGCCCTCGCCCACGACGATGTCGGCGCCCATCTCGCCCGGGCTCCTCAGCATCCCCAGCGCGACCGGCTCGGTGACGACGCCGATCAGCAGCGCGCCTTTCTCATGCGCGCGCGCGGCCAGCTCGGAAAGGTCGGCGCAGCGGCCGAGGATGTCGGGAAATTGAAAGACGACGCAGCTCGTCTCGCCGTCGATCAGGTCGAGCAGCCGCGCCGCGTCCGTTTCCGGCTCGAGCCGCGGCGGCTCCGTCACCAGCACGTCGCCGGTGAAGCGCGCCATCGTCTTGGCCACCGACACGTAATGCGGGTGAAGCCCCGACGACAGCACCGCCTTGCCGCGCCGGGTGATCCGCCGCGCCATGCTGATCGCCTCCCAGCACGAGGTCGAGCCGTCGTACATGGACGCGTTGGCCACGTCGCAGCCGAAGAGCCGCGCCACCTGGGTCTGGAACTCGAACAGCATTTGCAGCGTGCCCTGCGCGATTTCGGGCTGGTAGGGCGTGTAGCTGGTCAGGAACTCGCCGCGCTGGATGAGGTGGTCGACGCTGGCCGGGATATGGTGGCGGTAGGCGCCCGCGCCGAGGAAGAACGGCACCTCGCCCGCCGCGACGTTGCGCCGCGCCAACGCCGCCAGCTGCCGCTCGACCGAAAGCTCGCTGGCATGGTCCGGCAGCCCCGCGACCACGTCCGCCAGCCGCGCCGCCGCCGGCACGTCCGCGAACAGGTCGTCGATCCCCGACGCCCCGACGGCCGCCAGCATCTGCTGCCGCTCGGCACCGGTCAAAGGTAGGTAACGCATCTAACCCCGCTTTCCATTCTAAGGCCCTCCCCCTTGATGGGAGAGGGTTCGGGTGGGGGTGGACTCTGCGCCCGCAGAGCCCGGCGTAACTGCCACCCCACCCCATCCCCTCCCGCGAGCGGGAGGGGAGCTTTATCCCGGCTTCTTCATCGTGAAGCGAAGCCGCACGTAATCGGCAAACCAGGTCCCGTCGGCCTTCCTGAGCTCGCCCGACAGCCGCGCCTCGACCGCCGCGGCGACGTCGTCGCGCACCCACTCCGGCACCATCGCCACGTCGAGCCAGCCCGACCGGAAGGTCTTCACCCAGCCGCTGATCCCGCTCGCCAGGTCGGTCGGCCGCTCGATTCGCTGGGCGCGCACCTCGGTGAAGCCGGCGACGCAGTAGAGCCGAGTGAACTCCTCGACCGTCGGATACCATTGCGGGTCCTCGGCCGGCAGCGCGTAGCCGCGCCCGGT
>DASZEO010000122.1:0-6945 GCA_035940755.1 Allosphingosinicella sp.
GCGAAATTGTCGGCGACGAAATAGGCGAAGCCGAGCGCCATGCCCATCACCGCGCGAACGAACAGCTGCCCGGACCGCGCCAGGCCGAAGGCGGCGATGGCGGCGAGCAACGGCATGAGCAGCGTCGAGAGCGGCCCCGAAATCTTGTGCCACAGGCTCGCCTTCAGCGCCGCGACGGGGCGGTTGACGGCGGCGAGCTGGGCGATCGAGCGGCGCAACTGCCAGAAATCCTGCTCGTCGGGATCGACGCCGGCGAGCGTGAACTGGTCGGGCGTGATCGACTCGCCGAGGACCACCCGAGCCATATGCGCGAGCCGGCCGGTGTCGACGCTGAAGAGGGTCACGTTGCGCATTTCCCAGCCCCGAGGCGCCTTCACGCCGGTATCGGCCGTGAGGATCCGGCGCAGTGTCCCGCCGGTACGGTCGTAGATGCTGATGCCGGCAAGGCGCACGCCGTCGCCCTGACCCGCCACCTGCCGGACGAAGATGAGGTCGTCGCCGTGCTGCACCCTGACATCGTTCTGCACCTGGGATTCTGGCGGCAGCGGCCCGTAATCGACCGCCTCCCAGGCGGAGAGCGCCCGGTTGGCGCGGGTGACGATGCGCTCGTTGAAGACGAAGTTCAGCGCCGCGATGAACAGGCCGGCGAGGACGAGCGGAGCGATGATCTGGTGCGCCGAAATGCCCGCCGCCTTCATCGTGATGATCTCGCTGTGCTGGTTGAGCGTCACCAAAGTGATCAGCGTACCCAGAAGCACCGAGAAGGGCAGGAAGCGCGCGATCAGCTGCGGAATGCGAAGCCCGACATAACGCCACAGCTCGGCGTCGCCGTTGCCGGGGTGCGCGAGGATATCGCCGCTGTTGCCGAGCAGGTCGAGAGTCATCAGCACGAGCACCAGCGCGAACAGCACCGCGAAGCTGCGCACCACGAACAGGCGCGCCATGTACAAGGCGACCTTCCGCGACGGGAAGAAGTGGAGGTTGATCATGCCGGGGCCGGCATGCCCCGCCCACGCCGTCGCCTGAAGAGCCGGCCGACCCACTTGCCGACGCGGCTGAAGCTCCGCTCGAGCCCGCCGATCGGCTGGCCCCCGGGCTTGTAGGCGAGAGTCCAGAACATCCACAGGATCAGCGCGGCGAACAGCACGAACGGCACCCACAAGGCGATCAGCGGATCGAATCGGCCGAGCGCGCCCATCTCCTCCGCATATTGATTGACCTTGTGATAGGTCACCACCATCACGATCGACAGGAAGATGCCGAGGCCGGACGTGCTTCGCTTAGGCGGCACCGCCAGCGCGACAGCGAGCAGCGGCAGAAGCAGCATCATCACCACCTCGACCAGCCGGAAGTGGAAGTTTGCACGGATGGCATTGCGCCGCTGCTCGGGTGTTCGGCCGATGGCCGCCTGGCGGAGCAGCTCGGGCAGCGTAAGCTCCTCGGTGCCGTTGCCGCGGCCGCGGAAGGAGGCGATCGCCGGCAGGTCGATCGGCAGGTCGTAGCGGGTGAAGCTCAGCACGCGCGGCGTGCGGTAGGCGCGCGCGTTGTGCACCAGCCGCCCATTTACGAGCCGGAACAGGATCGTGTTGGGATCGTCGGTCGCAAGGAAGGTGCCGCGGTCGGCGGTGACGGCGATGCTTCGGCCGTCGCGGCTCTCGGCGCGCAGGAAGACGCCGTAAAGGTCGGTGCCCTCATTCTCGCTGCGTTCGACCCTCAGCGTCATTCGCCGGCCGAGATTGGTGAACTCGCCCACTTTGATCGATGCCCCCAGCGCGCCTGAGCGAAGCTCGAAGCGCAGCCCTTCATAGGCATATTCGGCGAATGGCTGGATGAAGCCGACGATCGCGAGATTGGCCGCGAGCAGCACCGCCGTGAACATGTACGGCACGCGCAGCAGCCGGCCGTAGCCGAGCCCAATAGCCCGCAAGGCGTCGAGCTCAGAGGACAGAGCAAGCCGCCGGAATGCGAGCAGCACGCCCAGCATCAGGCCGATGGGAATGCCGAGGCCGAGATATTGGGGGATCAAATTGGCGAGCATTCGCCACACGACGTTCACGGGCCCGCCTTCGCTGACGACGAAGTCGAACAGCCGAAGCATCTTTTCGAGCAGCAGGAGCATGGCCGCCAGCGTCAGCGTGCCGACCAGCGGCACGAAGATCAGCTTGGCGAGATAACGGTCGGTCTGGGTGGCGAGGCTCAAGCGGGCTTGCTCCGGGAGGCGGCGGCGGACGTGGGGGCCGTCAGGTGGCGAAGGCCGGGTCGAGCCGGTGGACCTTGCGCAGCAATGCCGGCCACGCCAGCGCCCGGGCGGCGAGCTTCAGCCCGACCTTGCCCTGCTGAGCCGCGACTTCGGGCGCGCCCTGCGGCGGGTTGTTGAGGTTGCCCTCGCCGGCCGACAGCGCGAGAATTTGCGCCTGGCACGCGCGCTCGAGAAAATAGATGCGGATGAAAGCCTCGCCGACCGTCTCGCCGACGGCAAGCGTGCCGTGGTTTCGAAGCAGCATCGCGCATTTGCTCCCGAGATCCTCGACGATGCGCTCGCGCTCATCGAGGTCGACCGCGACGCCCTCATAATCGTGATAGGCGACCTCGTCTCGGATCAGCATCGCCGTCTGGGTGAGCGGAAGCAGCCCCTCGCCATGCGCGGACACGGCCTGACCATGCGGCGTGTGGAGGTGGATCACCGCCTGAGCATCGTCGCGCGCCATGTGGATGGCGCTATGGATGGTGAAGCCGGCCGGGTTGGTGATGAAGGGCGTCGGATCGACCGGGTGCCCGTCGAGGTCGACTTTGACGAGGCTCGAGGCGGTCACTTCCTCGAACATCAGGTTGTACGGGTTCAGCAGGAAATGGTGCTCAGGGCCGGGAATCCGTGCCGAGAGGTGGGTGAAGATGAGGTCATCCCAGCCGTAATAGGCGATGAGGCGATAGGCGGCGGCGAGGTCGACTCGGATCTTCCATTCCTCCTCGCTCACTTTGCCTTCGAGCGACGGAATTTCGACGGAGGCGAGCGGGCTCAGCTCCGTCACGCCGCGGTTGATGGCTTCGAGACGACCCATTGGCTTGCTCCGGTAGCGCCGTTTGCGCTTCCTTAGCCGCTCGCCGCGGCCGGCGCGACCCTGTCCGGATGAGCGGCGGCGAAAGGCTCCAGCCCGCTCGCCTCGGCGTCCGCCCGAACCAGCGTCGGGAACGCGTCGAGCGGCACGTCGAACCGGCGGGCATTGTACATTTGCGGGATCAGGCACACGTCCGCGAGCGTCGGCGAGTCGCCGAACAGGAAGGCGCCGGAGCGCGGCGCCGCCATGGCCTCGAGCGCCGCGAAGCCTTCGCTCACCCAGTGGCGGTACCAGTCGTCGCGGGCGCCTTGGTCCACGCCGAGCGCCGACAGCCGCTTGAGAACCCGAAGATTGTTGAGCGGGTGAATGTCGCAGGCGATCGTCAGCGCCAGCGCGCGGACATGGGCGGCATCGGCCGCGTCAGCGGGGAGCAGCCGCGGCTCAGGATAAGCCGACTCCAGCCAGCCGATGATCGCGAGGCTCTGAGTGAGGCGCAGCTCCGCCACCTCCAGCATCGGCACCAGGCCTAGGGGATTGCGCGCGCGATACGCCTCCGACTTCTGCTCGGATTCGAGCAGGTTGACCGCCACCGTTTGATAATCGACGCCTTTCAGGTTCAGCGCGATCCGCACCCGGTAGCTCGCGGAGGAGCGGTAATAATCATAGAGAATGGGCCGGCTCATTCGGCCGCCATAGCCGAGCGGGCGGGCGGGCGGAACGCCGTACGGACGGGTTTCCTACGGCCGCGGCCGGGGCGGAATTCGAGGCCGGTTGGCCGGAGCGTCTTCGGCCGTCACGGTCGGCAGATAGGCGACGGCGTCGAAGGCGGCGGTGAGCCGGTAGGGCTGGTAGGTGCCGCGCGGCAATGTGTCCGGCGCATAAAGGCCGCCTACCCAGCGCATCGGCCTCGCCTCCGTCAGCCACGCCGGCGGCGCCTGCGCCTGCTCGCCGCAGCCCCAGGCGGCGAAGCGCGCGCCCGGGCCAGTCGCGGCGACCACCGCCTCGATCGACTCTTCGTTCGCCGCGCCGAGACGCGAGACGAGCAGGCGGTCTTCGGGATCGTTGGGGACTTGCGCGACGAAGGCGCCCCGGCCGAAGGTCGTCGCCACGGCGCGGTAGCCGCAGCCGAGAGCTTCGCGCAGCACCGCACCGGTGGGACCCCAGCGCGTCGGCGCCGCCGAGACATGCGCGTTATGCGCCCAGTAGATCGTTTTGGGCGGCGTCGCGGATTCGCGCATGGCCTCGACGACGTTGACGGCCATGTACCAGTCGCGCGAGCGCGGCGGAGTGACGACGCCGCCGTTGAAGTCGGCGAACTGCATGAGCTCGCGCGCCGTGGCCAGCGCCTCGCTGACCTCCGCCTCACCGAAGCGTTCGGCGAGCAGCGGCGCGTCGTTCCTGATCCGGGCATAGGCTTCCAGCACCTGCCGGCCGACCGGAGCGCTGACGTCGCTGTTGCCGAACACGGCCGTCTGCTCGTCGGCGGCGGCGAGCTCGGCCGCGGCGGGCGCCCAGGCGGCGGCGAATTCGGCGCCGTACGCGCGCGCCAGGAACAAGTTGAAACGTTCGCGAGCAGGGCGGTGGTCCTGGGGATCGACGCCGACGATCCGCACGCGGTCGGCCGGATGGGCGAGGTTCCAGGCGCGCACCCAATCCCGCAGGCGGGCCTGGGCGCGCCGCCCGATCCAGCCGGTGTCGGCCCCCTCCGGCGGCGGCTCGGCGTCTTCGCCGGCGACGTAGCGGGCGAGGGCGCGCCAGCGGCTGGCGCTGCTCTCGAGCGCGACGAGGCGGTAACCGTGCCGCTCCACCAGCCTCCTCACCAGCGCGAGGCGCAGATCGTTGAGCTCGCGGCTGCCGTGGCTCGCTTCGCCGAGGCCAACGACGCGCGCCTCGGATGCGAGCGTGTCGAACGGCGCCAGCGGCTGGTCTGGGGCTGGGATTCCCGATTGCGGAAAGCCGACGCTGCGCGGGCGCAGCCAGTCCGTCGCCTCGCGGCGCGCGAGCCGCCGCTCCTGCGCCAGCCGTGCCGTCGCCGCGCGGTCGCGCAAGGCAGCCACCCTGAGGGTGAAGCGGCCGCTCGGCTCAGCCGGAGAGATGGGGCGAATGCGCAGCGTGTAGACGCCCGTCGCCGCGGCGGAGATCGACACCGGCTCGTCGCCCTGGCGGCCGTTGGGGCTGTCGACCGAGTCGAGCAGCCGGCCGCCGGGGCCGAGCAGGTCGACGACCAGGTCGATCCCCTGCTGGAGCACCACGATTTCGGCGGATTCGCCGGCTCGCAGGCGCAGCGAGGCGGTGTACGTCTCGCCGGGGGCGATGGCGGCCTCGCGCACCGTGTCGCGCTCAAGGAGGATCGTCTCCTTCGCTTCCCCCGGCCCCTGGAGAAACGCCAGGATCGCGGCGCTCAGGAATGCGGCCCTTCGCATCGATCACTCCTTTATTAACGGAACTGTGAATATCTGAAGCCCACAGTGTTGTAAACGGCTGTGCCGGGATGTCGCCGCCTGCTAGGGGCAGCCCATGACCAGCAAGCGCGGCCGGCCTAAAGGCGCCCGGGAAGGCGCCGTCCGGGCTCGGATCGTGGCCGCGGCCGCGGAGGAATTCGCCCGCGCGGGCTATGACGGCGCGAGGCTCGAAAACGTCGCCCGCAATGCCGGCTGCAACCGGGCGATGATCTACTTTTATTTTGACGGGAAGCCGGGGCTGTTCGACGCCGCGCTCAACGAGACGGCCGAGCACCGGCGCGAGCAGATCGGCGCGCAGCCGCGATCGCTCGCCGAAGGCCTGGTCTATTGGTTCGACAGGAACCGGGCGGAGCCGCAGCGCATCCGGCTGATCATGCAGGAAGCGCTTGCGCCGGACGCAGCCCAGACAAGGCCGGAGCGGCGCGAGGTCTATCTGGCCGAGCAGCTGAAGGTGGTTGAGGCGTTCCAGGCCCACGGGCTGTTGCGGAGCGACCTGGACCCACGCCACCTGCTGACGATGTTCCTTGCCATCACCAGCTTCCCTGCCTGCTTTCCCAAGATCGCGTCGGTGGCGCTCGGCGCGCCGGACGAGGCGGCCGTGGTCGAGGAATGGACGGCGTGCCTTCAGCGCCTCGCCGAGATACTGGCGCCGCCCGACCAGCGCGGCGCACCCGGCTTGCCCGCCAAGGGCCGCCGCCGCTAGCGTCCGGAGCTTCGAGGAGAGACGGCGATGACGGCCCTGTCGGCGAAGATCCACAAATGGCTGGCGCTGCTGATGGCGGTGCAGATCCTGTTCTGGTTCGTCAGCGGCCTGTTCTTCGCCCTCTTCCCGATCGAACGGGTGCGAAGCGAGCATGTTATCGCCGAGCAGCCGGCCCGGCCGGTGCCGTTCGACCTGGCTGCGGACGGGCTGTTGCGGCTAGGATCGGCCGGCGTGACCGGCGAGAAGGTCGAGCTGCGCACGCTGCTCGGGCGTCCCGTGGCTGCCGTGACCGATCGGGGCGGGCGCCCGAAGCTCTACGACCTTGCCACGGGCAATCCGCTCTCGCCGCTGTCGATGGGCAATGCGGTGCGCATCGCCGAAGCCGACCATGCCGGCGACCGCCGGGCCTCGCGCGTCGAGCGGGTGACGGGGAATTCGACGGAATATCGCGGGCCGCTGCCGGCCTGGCGGGTCGATTTCGACGACGGGGCCCACCGCTCGCTCTACGTCGCCGCCGATACCGGCGCGGTGACGGCGCGGCGCTCGCGGCTGTGGCGCGTCTACGACTTCCTGTGGGGGCTGCACATCATGGACTGGCGCGGCCATGAGGATTTCAACACGCCGCTGCTGATCGTCGCAACCTCGCTAGGGCTGATCGTCATCGTCACGGGGATGCTCATGTTCCCGAGGCGGCTGGGCTATACGGCGTGGCGCCGGCGGCGCC
>DASZEO010000123.1:0-8755 GCA_035940755.1 Allosphingosinicella sp.
CTTCACCTGCCCTTCATGTCACACCGGCTTTGTTGCGCTTGCCGAACCAGCAGGGAGACGGTGGATGAAGACCAGCCTGTACGCTTTGACTGTTGCTGCCGCCGCCGCGGCGATTGCCGCTGCCGCGCCCGCCGCCGCCCAAACCCGGGCGGACGAGGAGCGCTGGCAGGACGCGCAGCGCCGCTTCGACCAGGAGCGCTCCATCTACGAGCGCGAGCGCGACCGCTACCAGGAGGCGGTACGCCGAAGCCAGTACGGCTATGGCGACCGCTACGACGACGACCAATATTCGACCGACTATGATGCCGCCCGCTATTATCGCGACGACCCGCGTTATCAGGAGCGGGTGCTGAGCGAGAACGACCAGGTCTATCGCGGTTCCGACGGACGCTATTATTGCCGCCGAAGCGACGGGACGACCGGGCTCATCATCGGCGGCGCCACCGGCGGCGTGCTCGGCAACGTCATCGACGGCGGCCGGAGCCGCGGCGCCGGGACCCTGATCGGCGGGGCGCTCGGCGCCTTACTGGGCCGGGAGGTCCAGCGCCAGCAGGTCCGCTGCCGCTGAGCCCGACCGGAGCGATGGCGGTGGCAGCCGGCCTCGGAATTGCGATTGCGGCGGCGTTCGCGGCCGGGGCCGCCGGCAATCCGCCGTGCGCGTCGAACGGCACCCGCACCTTCGAGCGCAAGGCCGATCTGCCGCGCGGCGCCGCGGACGCGCTCGGCTTCGCCATGGCCGAGCGCGGCGCGGCGTTCCAGGTTACCGACGTGCTCGGCCCCGGCCCCGCCCTTCCCGGCTCGCGCTTCGTGGCGGCTCGGCAGACCGGTTGCCGCCTCGCCCTTCGCTACGAATATGGCGGCATCGCCCACGGCTTCGCCACCGCCCTGCTCGAATGGCGCAGCCGGGGCTGGACGGTGGTGCGCGCGCGCTAGCGCGCGGCGACGCTGGTCCCCGCCGCGCCGCGTGGGCTGCGGTCGGGGCTGAGCGGGAGGTCGGCCGAGGCCCGGGCGAGCTCCAGCGCCGCCTGCGCGGACTCGATCGGTTCCTCCGTCACAAACACAAAGCTGCCCACTTCGGTGGCGCCGAACAGGTGCCTCGCGAAGGCCATCGGCAGGCGGATGCAGCCGTGCGACGCCGGGTAGCCCGGCAGGTGGCCGCCGTGCAGCGCCACGCCATACCAGTTCAAGCGCTGCATGAACGGCATCGGCGCGCTGCTGTAGCGGTTGGAGCGGTGGACCCGCCGCTTCTCGAGCACCTGGAAGCGCCCGACCGGCGACTGATGCTCGGCATCGCCGCTGGAAATGGTCGTCGCGCCGATCACCGTTCCGCCGCGAAACACCAGCGCGCGCTGGTCGGCAAGGCTGATGACGATCTCGACAGGACCTTCCGCCGCCGCTTCGGGCTGCCAGACGAACTCGCCGGGCGCGAGCGCCTCCACGCGGGCCTCGATCGCCTCCGCCTCGCGCGCCTGCGCCGGCGCGGCCGCCAGCGCCGCAATCGCAGCCAGTACCAGGACCGCTCTCATCATCTTACGCTCACACCATTGCACCTGCGCACCACAACGCGCCGGGCGCGCCTCGGTGCCGCATCTCAGGTCCGGGCGAGCTCGGGCGCCTCCGCCGGGTCCGCGATCGCCACGCCCTGCAGGGCGTCGACGAAGTTGCGGCGCCACCAGACGACGTCCTCGCCCTCGACCACGTCCATCATCGAGCGCCAGCGGCGGATCCGCTCCGCCCGGGGCATCTCCAGCGCCGCGGCGATGGCGTCGCTGATCTCGTCCTTGCTGTAGGGGTTGACGAGCAGCGCGTCCTTCAGCTGTAGCGCCGCGCCGGCGAAGCGCGACAGGATCAGGACGCCGGGATCTTCCGGGTCCTGGGCGGCGACATATTCCTTGGCGACCAGGTTCATCCCGTCCCGCAGGGGGGTGATCAGCGCCAGGTCCGAGGCGCGGTAGAAGCCGGCCAGCTCCTCGCGCGGATAGCCCTGGTTGACGTAGCGGATCGGCACCCAGTCCACCTCGGCGAACTCGCCGTTGATGCGGCCGGAAAGCTCGTCGAGATGCTCGCGGATATGCTCGTAGGTATGGACCTCGCCGCGCGACGGCGGGGCGATCTGGAGGAAGGTGACCTTGCCGCGGCAGTCGGGATGCTCCTCGAGGAAGCGGCGATAGCCCCAGAAGCGCTCGCCCAGCCCTTTCGAATAATCGAGCCGGTCGACGCCGATGATGACGTGCTTGCCTTCGGCGCTCCGCTTGAGCCGCTCGTGAGCGCTGACCGCCGTCGGCGAGCGGACCGCTTCGGCGAAGGCCTCGGCGTCGATGCCGATCGGGAAGACGGCGGTGCGGACGCTTCGCCCGTCGACGTGGATCGTCCCGTCCGGCTCGACGATGCCGCCCATCTCGCGGTCGATATAATGGTGAAAGCTGTCGAGCCATTCCTCGGTCTGGAAGCCGATCAGGTCGTAGGCGAGCATCGAGCGCACCAGCCGCTGGTGGAAGGGCAGCGACACGATCAGGCGCTGCGGCGGCCAGGGAATGTGGAGGAAGAAGCCGATCCGGTTCTTGAGGCCGCGCTCCCTCAGCTGCTGGCCGAGCGGGATCAGGTGATAGTCGTGGACCCATACCAGATCGTCGGGCTCGATCAGCGGGGCGACGGTCGACGCGAAACGCTCGTTGACCCGTTCGTAGCCGCTGCCGAAGCTGCGATCATATTCGGCATAGTCGATCCGGTAGTGGAACAGCGGCCACAAGGTGCGGTTCGCGTATCCGTTGTAGTACTCGTCGATATCCTGCTCTTCGAGGTCGACCGTGGCGGTGGTGACGCCCTCGTTGCGCTGCAGGTCGATATGGCCTGTAAATTCGTCGGTCTTGTTGCCGGACCAGCCGAACCACAGCCCGCGATACTCGCGCAGCGCCGCGGCCAGCGCGACCGAAAGGCCGCCTTGGGCGCCGCCTTCGCTCCTCGCCTTGGGCACCGACACGCGGTTGGAAATGACGATCAGCCGGCTCATCGCACCGAGGCCCAGGGCTTGGACAGGAGCGCTGCGCAGTTGATCAGCCCGACGAGAGAATAGGTCTGCGGATAGTTGCCCCACAGCTCGCCGGTGCTGAAGTCGGTGTCCTCCGAAAGCAGGCCGGCGGGAGTCAGACGTTGCAGCATCTTCTCGTACATTGCGCGCGCTTCTTCCTCCCGTCCCACCAGATGCAACGCTTCGATGAACCAGAAGGTGCAGAAGTTGAAGGCCGTCTCGGGCAGGCCGAAATCGTCCTCGCTGGCGTAGCGCAGCATGTGCTCGCCGCGTCTAAGCCCCTTCTCCACCGCGTTGAAGGTGTTGACGAACCGGGCGTCGCCCGCGTCGAGAAAGCGCATGTCGAGCAGCTGGAGCAGGCTTGCGTCCAAGTCCTCGCTGCCGAACGTGGCGGCGAAGCGGCCCTCGTTCTCGAGCCAGGCTTTGTTCTGGATGGCGTCGCGCACCGCCCCCGCGCGCTCCCGCCAAAGCTGGGCGCGCTCAGTGAGGCCAAGCTCAGCGGCGATGTTGGCGAGCCGGTCGCAAGCGGCCCAACTCATCACCGAGCTGTAGGTGTGGACGCTGGTGCGGGTGCGGAATTCCCAAAGACCGGCGTCCGGTTCGTCGTGCCGCGTCCAGGCGAGTTCGCCGACTTTCTCGAGGCTGGCGAAATCTTCCTCGGTCGCCTTGCGGAACAGCCGCTCGTCGAAGAAAGCCTGGGCGTTGGAGAGGATGACCTGGCCGTAAGCGTCGTGCTGGACCTGAGTGAAAGCGGCGTTGCCGTAGCGCACCGGCCCCATGCCGCGATAGCCGGCCAGCGCCTCCGCAATTCTCTCCTCGAGCTTCGCCTCCCCGGAGACGGCGTAGAGCGGCTGGATGTGGCCGGCTTTCGATTGATCCACGATGTTGCGCAAATAGCTCAAATAGTTCTCGAGAACGTCCAGCGCGCCGAGGCGGTTGAGCGCCTGAACGGTGTAATAGGCATCGCGGATCCAGCAATAGCGGTAGTCCCAGTTGCGCCCGGAATCCGCCGCCTCGGGAATCGAGGTCGTGAGCGCCGCGACGATCGCGCCGGTCTCGTCATGCTGGCACAGCTTGAGCGTGATCGCGGCGCGGATGACGATCCGCTGCCACTCGAGCGGCACCGCCAGCCCGCGCACCCACTCCCGCCAATGGCCCGACGTCTGGTGGAGCATCGAGGCGAGCACCTGGGTCACATTGCCGGCGAACGGCTCGTCCGGGCCGAGGAAGAAGTGCAGCGACTTCTCGATCCGGAAGCTTCGGCCCTCGAGCAGGTGAATCACGGGCGCGTCGGTGGTCAGCCGCAGCGGCTGCGGCTTGAGCAGGTAGCGGATGTGGTTGGTGCCGCTGGTGCGCTCGGCCTCGGCCCCGCCCCAATCGGTCGC
This sequence comes from Allosphingosinicella sp., assembly GCA_035940755.1. Classification (GTDB taxonomy): domain Bacteria; phylum Pseudomonadota; class Alphaproteobacteria; order Sphingomonadales; family Sphingomonadaceae; genus Allosphingosinicella. Next base: position 4,414 of record DASZEO010000123.1, read on the forward strand.
CGGATTGAGCATCACCCTGAGCCGGGCGGCCCCGACGATCGGCCGAACGATCCGAACCCAGGCGACGGGCCGGTACATGCGGCCGTCGCGCTCGAAGCGGGGGCAGAAGTCGAAAATCTCGACCACGGCGCCGTCGGCATCGGTCAGGCGGGTGACGAGGATCGGCGTATTCTTGAGATAGCGCTGCTCGGCTGAGATCTGATTCTCGACGGCGATCCGCCATTCCCCACGGCCGCGCTCCCGCTCCCCCTGCGGCTCCAGCAGCGCGCAGAAGAGCGGGTCGCCGTCGACTCGCGGCTGGCAGCCCCAGACGAAGCCTGCCGTCTCGTCGACTAAAGCGCTAACCTGGCAATTGCCGATCGGCCACAGGTTGAGGTTGCTCACGCCGCCGCGCCCAGCCAGTCAGCGACCGCAGCGACCGAGTCGAGCCGGTACAGGGCCGCGGTCTTGCGCTCAGGCCCGACGAGGATGCCCGCGCCTCCGAGGCCGGCGGCGGCTTCGAACCCGTGCTCGTCGGTCAGATCGTCGCCCACGAACACAGGACGCGCGCCGCGGAATTTCGGTTCCGTCATGAACGCGCGCAGAGCGTCGCCCTTGGTGGCGCCGTGCGGCCGAAGCTCCACCACCATGTTGCCGCCCTGGACCGACCAGCCCCTGTCTTTGGCGATGGCAGCGACGAAGTCGTTCACGCGCTGCGCCTGTCCGGGCGCCTTTCGGAAATGGAGGGCGATGCTCGCCGGCTTCTCCTCGACCAGCAGCCCCTCGGCGCCGGCGGCGAAGCGCGACACCTGATCGCGCACCTCGTCGAGGCCGATCGGCAGGCTCAGCGGCAGGGAGGCCCCGTCGGCGAGGCGCAGCTCGAGGCCGTGGGAGCCGGAAAACGCGATTCCGCCGAGCGGAACATGACGCTCGAGGTCGGCCAGGGAGCGGCCGCTGACGATCGCGAGCCGCCCGGCCAGGCGCTGCCGGAGCCGCTCCAGCAACGGGCCGAGCTGGGGCGACAAGCGAATCGATTCGGGCGACTCGGCAAGTTCGACCAGCGTCCCGTCGAAATCGAGGAAAAGCGCCGCGCCGTCGAGCAGGTCGGGCGGCGGTGCATCGAGCATCGGCATCCGCGCCCGTTGGCAAGGGCGCTTTCGAATCTCAACCCCGTCCGGTGATTTCGTTGAATCGTTTCGCCAAAGCAGAGGAAAAGATAGAAAGATAATGCTTGCATGGTGCTTAAGCAGAGCCGAAGTTGTTGCCCTAATTGGCGCGGGGGGAAAGCTGCCATGGGCACGCCATTCATGGCCGAGCTTAGGCTATTCGCATACGAACACGACGTATCCGGCTGGGCCGGCGCGAACGGCCAGTTGCTGCCGATCAACCAGAATCAAGCGCTTTTTGCGCTGCTCGGGACGACATACGGCGGCAACGGCCAGACCAACTTCGCGCTGCCTGATCTGCGCGGTCGCGTCCCAATTCACGTTGGGAACAACCATAACCAGGGCGAGCGAGCCGGCCAGGAGGTGCACACGGTCACCATCGGCGAGATGCCCCAGCATCTGCACTTCCTGAATGGCAATACCAACAATGCCGACACCGACATTGCCGGCGCCGTCGGCGAGAAGGGCACTCTTGGCTCGTTCAACAACGGCTACGGCCCGGCCACCAACCTGGTCGCGCTCCAGCCTTCGTCGGTGGGCAATGTCGGCGGCAGCCAGGCGCACGAGAATCGTCAGCCGTTCCTGGTGCTGACCTATAAGATCGCCCTCCAGGGCGTCTTTCCGAGCCAGAACTGAGGGAACCGGACCATGGCCAACCCCTTCATCGGTGAAATCCGGATCTTCGCCTGCAGCTTCGAGGTCGCCGGATGGGCGTTTTGCGACGGCCGCCTACTGCCGATCTCCGAAAACGACACGTTGTTCGTGCTGCTCGGCACCACCTTCGGCGGCGATGGCGAGGAAACGTTCGCCCTCCCGAATCTCCAGGGAAGAGTTCCCGTGCATTACGGCACCGGATCAGGCCTCTCCACCTACACGCTAGGGGAGGCAGGCGGCGTCGAGGAGGTCACTCTGACGACGCAGCAGATTCCAATCCACTCCCACCCGCTGATCGTCTCGGGGGACCAGGGGCAGCTGACGAGCCCGTCGGGCAACGTCGTTGGCTCCAACCCCACCGTCCTGCTCTTCCGGCCGGGCGCGGCGACGCAGACCTTCGATCCGACGGTGATGTCGCCGGTCGGCGGCAGCCAGCCGCACACGAACATCCAGCCCTACCTCACGCTGAACTACCAGATCTCGCTGTTCGGCCTGTTCCCGCATTAAAGGAGAGAGCTGTGCCAAACGACGTCGACCAGTTTCTCAGCGAAGTCCGCGTTTGCGGCTTCAACTTCGCACCGTCCGGGTTTGCGCACTGCAACGGGCAATTGCTGCCGATCTCGCAGAACACGGCGCTGTTCTCGCTGCTCGGCACCTTTTACGGAGGCAACGGTCAGAGCACCTTCGCGCTGCCGAACCTGCAGGGCTCGTGTGCCAACTCGATGGGTCAGGGGCCGGGGCTGAGCGATTATACCCTCGGCCAGCAGGGGGGCAGCGAGTTCGTCACGCTGCTGGAATCCGAGATCCCCGCGCACGTCCACAACGTCAACGCCAATATCGGCCTGGGCACCCTCGGGACGGGCAGCCCCACCACCACCTTCGCGCGCAGCGTCGGGGGCAACGTCTACAAGAAGGGTGCGTCGAACACGTCCCTGGCGCCGCAGTCACTTGCGCCTGCCGGCGGCAGTCTGCCGCACAACAACATGATGCCGTACCTGGTCCTGAACTTCGTCATTGCCCTCCAAGGGATCTTCCCCGCGCGCAACTAGGCATTCGAGAGGTCAACCCGATGGAACGAGCCGTTCTCCCCCTCTCACGCCGCAACATCCTGGCCGGCTTAACCGCCGCGGCCGTCGCCGGCGTGATCGCCGCGACCAGCTTCAACCAAACGGCCGGCCGCGGCGCCCGCCGCCTGCTCGCGACCAATCCGCTGACCCGACACTTCCTGTCGCTCGCCACTGCCGAGCATCAGGAGTGGCAGGCCCAGGTCGGCTCCGAATTCGCCGTCGATGGCGGGTACAAGCTCAGGCTGGCCGGCGTCGAGCCGCTCGCCTCTCGCGGCATTCGCCCGCCCGAAGTGACCCGGCACAGCGCCTTCATCGCCGTTTTCGAAGTGGTCGGAAACGCCGCCATGCCCGGCGATCTGATCTACTCGGCCGCGCACCCCCAATATGGACGGCTGCCGCTGTTCCTCACCGCCTCGGAAACGCCGCGGCGGATGCTCGCCCTTTTCAACTAGCGGATGCCGCCTCCGCTTCGGGCGGCGGCGAGGTTCGGGATCGCCTATCGCGCCGAGCGCGAAGAGGACGAGCCTTTCCTTCGCGCCCTTTATGCCTCCACCCGCGCTGACGAGGTGGCTGCCTCAGGCTGGCCGGCGACGGTGCAGCAGGCCTTTCTCGAGCAGCAGTTCCGGGCGCAGCTTCTCGATTATCGAAGCACCTACCGGCGCGCCGAATGGCTGGTCATCGAGCGCGCCGGCGAACCGATCGGCCGGATCTACCTCGATGAGATGGATGGACCGATACGGATCATCGACATCTCGCTGCTCCCGGCGGAACGCGGTGCGGGCCTGGGCACTGCGATCCTCAAGGATGTGCTCGCCGCTGGCCGCGCCGCCGGCAAAGGCGCGTCGCTTCACGTCCTCGCGCGGAGCCCGGCCCGGCGGCTCTACGAGCGCCTGGGCTTCAGGCAGGTCGCTGAAGCGGGCCTTTACGTGCTGATGGAACGTCCGCCGCCGGCGTCGAAGCGCTAGTAGAAGATCGCCTCGTAGCGCATCCCACCGGTTCCGAGGCCGAGCGGGACGATGAAGATGCCGTTGCGCTCGCTGCCGACATGAAACGCATAGGTGCCCTGGGTGAGGATGGGCTGAAGGGGCCCGTGAAACTCCAGCCTGAAAGATCCGCCCTGGCGTCCCGACGCCGGCAGCTCGTTGACCTGCGCCAGGCGCAGCTGGAGCCGCCCGCCATTCGCCTCCACCATCATCTCCTTGCCGCGGTAGCGGCGGAAGTCGTCGATGGTGAGCTCGCGCACCGCCTTCAGCCGAGCGTCTCGGCCCGCCCGAGGCCCCAGATATGGTCGGTTCGAATGAAGCCCTCGCGGCCTCCCACCTCGAACCGGCACCAGCCGGCGGCGCAGCGCGAGATCTGCCCGACGACGCCCGGCTCGGCCCGATACCGCACCGGCGACCCGGCGTCGGGCCGTTCGTGCATCGGCTGCGGGTCGCTGCCGCGGACGATGGCGGTGCGCGCGTCGCTGAGCAGGTT
>DASZEO010000124.1:0-7871 GCA_035940755.1 Allosphingosinicella sp.
GCTTCGCGCCGCGCGGACGCTGTGGCACCGGATCATGACCGGCTTCGGCGCGACCAACCCGAAATCGCTGATGCTTCGCACCCACTGCCAGACGTCCGGCGTCAGCCTGACCGAGCAGGACCCCTACAATAACATCGCGCGCACGACCATCGAGGCGATGGCGGCGGTGCTTGGCGGCACCCAGTCGCTCCACACCAACAGCTTCGACGAGGCGATCGCCCTTCCGACGGACTTCTCGGCCCGCATCGCCCGCAACACGCAGCTGATCCTCGCCGAGGAGAGCGGCATCCCCAACGTCGCCGACCCGCTCGGCGGCTCCTGGTATGTCGAGAGCCTGACGCGCGAGCTCGAGGAGCGCGCCTGGGCGCTGATCGAGGAGGTCGAGAGCCTCGGCGGCATGACTGCCGCCGTGGATGAAGGCATGCCAAAGCGCCGCATCGAGGAGGCCGCCGCGGCGCGCGCCGCCAGGGTCGACCGCGGCGAGACGGTGATCGTCGGCGTCAACCGCTATCGATCCGACGAGGAACGCCACCTCGACATCCTCCAGATCGACAACGCGCGAGTCCGCGCCGATCAGATCGCCCGCATCGAGGGCGTCCGCTCGAACCGCGACGAGTCGGCCGCGCAGGCGGCGCTGGAGGCGCTGCGGAAAGGCGCAGCCGGCGAGGCGAACTTGCTCGCGCTGTCCGTGGCGGCGGCGCGGGCTCGCTGCACGCTGGGCGAGATTTCGGCGGCGCTGGAGGACGTGTTCGGCCGCTACGGCACCACGCCCGAGCCGGTCAGCGGCATCTATGGCGGCGCCTATGGCAGCGACCCCAAATGGGCGCAGGCGCAGGACGGCGTCGGCGCCATCGAGCGCCGCCTCGGGCGCAAGCCGCGGCTGCTGGTCGCCAAGATGGGCCAGGACGGCCACGACCGCGGCGCCAATCTCGTGGCTTCAGCCTTTGGCGACCTCGGATTCGAGGTAGTGCCGGGGCCGCTGTTCCAGACGCCGATCGAAAGTGCGCAGCTGGCGGTCGAGAAGGACGTTGACGTCGTCGGCGCCTCCAGCCTCGCGGCGGGGCACAAGACGCTGGTGCCCGAGCTGATCGACCATCTGCGCGACATGGGCCGGCCGGACATCAAGGTGGTCGTCGGCGGCGTGATCCCGGCGCAGGATTACGATATGCTTCGCGAGGCCGGCGTGCAGGCCATCTTCGGCCCCGGCACGAACCTGGTTGACGCGGCCGGCGAAGTGCTCAAGCTCCTCGGCCACAACATGCCGCCACTCGAGGAAGCCGCCGAATGATCTCGCTCGCGCTCGCTTTGGCTCTGTTCGCACAAGCGCAGGATCCGTGGCGGGAGTATAATTGCGACGATCCTCAGAACCAGGCGGAGATGAACCGCTGCGCAGGCCTCCGGTTCGAGCGAGCCGACGCCGAGCTCAACCGCGTGTATCGCGAGGCGGTGCGCCAGGAGCAGGCGGCGGATCGCGAAGAGACAGGCTATGGCGACATGCACCCGACCTACGAAGAAGCGCTGCGAGCGGCTCAGCGGGCGTGGGTGGCCTTTCGCGACGCGCAGTGCGAATATGAAAGCTTCGAGGCGCGAGGCGGCAGCATGCAGCCGATGCTCTATGAGGGGTGCCGCGCCCGGATGACCCAGGAACGAACCCGCGAACTCAGCGCCGATCCGGCCAATTGACCTCGATGTTCACCAAGATCCTGATCGCGAACCGCGGCGAGATCGCCTGCCGGGTGATCCGAACGGCGCGCAAGATGGGCATCGCCACCGTGGCCGTTTATTCCGACGCGGACGCGCGGACGCCCCACGTGCGGATGGCCGATCAGTCGGTGCGGCTCGGGCCTCCTCCCGCCAGCGAATCCTACCTCGACGCCGAGCTGATCATCGACGCGTGCAGGACGACGGGCGCGGAGGCGGTGCATCCTGGCTACGGCTTCCTGTCCGAGCGCGAGAGCTTCGCTCGGGCGCTTGCGGCCGAGAATATCGCCTTCATCGGCCCACCCCCCGAGGCGATCGCCGCGATGGGCGACAAGATCCAGTCGAAGAAGCTGGCGCAGGCGGCCGGAGTGAGTGTGGTGCCCGGCTATATCGGCGAGATCAGGGACACCGACCATGCGGTCGAGATCGCCGGGGGCATCGGCTATCCGGTGATGATGAAGGCGTCGGCCGGCGGCGGCGGCAAGGGAATGCGTCTCGCCTGGTCGGAAAAGGACGTTCGCGAGCAGTTCGACAGCGTCCGGCGCGAAGGCAAAGCGAGCTTCGGCGACGACCGGATCCTGGTCGAGAAGTTCATCGAGAGTCCGCGCCACATCGAGATCCAGGTGCTCGGCGACAGGCACGGCACCCTGCTCTATCTCGGCGAGCGCGAATGCTCGATCCAGCGCCGCCACCAGAAGGTGATCGAGGAGGCGCCCTCGCCGTTCGTGACGCCGGAGATGCGGCGGGCCATGGGCGAGCAGGCGGTCGCGCTGTCGCGGGCGGTCGGGTACCACAGCGCGGGCACCGTGGAGTTCATCGCCGGCGCCGACCGAAGCTTCTACTTTCTTGAGATGAACACGCGGCTGCAGGTCGAGCATCCGGTGACCGAGCAGGTGACGGGCCTTGACCTCGTCGAGCAGATGATCCGCGTGGCGGCGGGCGAGAAGCTCACGCTGACTCAGGAGGAGGTGAAGCTCTCCGGCTGGTCCGTCGAGAGCCGCGTTTATGCCGAGGACCCCTATCGCGGCTTTCTCCCCTCCACGGGACGACTGGTACGCTATCGGCCGCCGGAGGCCCGCGAGGGCGTCCGCATCGACGACGGTGTCGCCGAGGGCGGCGAAGTCAGCATGTTCTACGATCCGATGATCGCCAAGCTGATCACGTACGGGGAAAGCCGCGAGGTTGCCATCGACCGGCAGATCGAGGCTCTCGACGCCTTCCTGATCGACGGTATCGGCCACAATGTCGATTTCCTCTCGGCGCTGATGCAGCATCCGCGCTTCCGCTCGGGCGAGCTCACCACCGGCTTCATTGCCGAGGAATATCCGGAAGGCTTCATCGGCGCGCCGGCGGACGACCAGCTGATCGAGGATCTCGCGGTGGTTGCGGCGCTGGCGGCCTTCGAAACGGACCGGCGCGGCTGCGCGATCAGCGGCCAGCTCAACGGCCCCATCGCGCCGCCTGAGCTGCGGGTCGTCCGCATCGCCGGCGCGGAGCATCGGGTGCGCATCCAGGCCTATGAAGGGGGCGTTCTGGCGGCCGTCGACGGCGCTGAACCGCATGACGTCGTCGGCCGATGGCGGCCAGGGCAGCTTCGCTTCCGCGGCACGATCGACGGGCGCAGCCGGACGGTCCGCATCGCCCGCACCGGCCGCGGATGGCGGCTCACCGCCCGCGGCGCCTCGCATGTCGTCCAGGTGCTGCCTGAGCATGTCGCCGAGCTCAGCCGGCACATGATCGAGAAGGTCCCGCCCGACCTGTCGAAATTCCTGATATGCCCGATGCCGGGGCTTCTGACCGCGCTTCACGTCGCCCAAGGCGAGCGGGTCGAGGCCGGTCAGCCGCTCGCCGTCGTCGAGGCGATGAAGATGGAGAACATCCTTCGCGCCGAAAAGGCCGGCAGAGTCGCGAAGGTCAATGCGCGCCCCGGCGAAAGCCTCGCGGTCGACGCGGTCATCCTTGAGTTCGAATGATTATTGCGCGCCGCCGGGCATCAGCACGGCGTCGATGCTGTGAAGCACGCCGTTCGACTGGAGCTGGTCCGGGTGAGTGATCCGGGCGCGGCCGCCCGCGCCGTCGGCGATGACGATCGCCTGCCCCTCGCGCGACAGCGTCAGATTGTCGCCGGTCACCGTCGCCAACTGGGCGCGCCCGCCCTGGCCGCGGTCGATGGCGCGGCCGAGATCCTCCGCCGTCACCGTCCCCGGCACGATGTGATAGCTCAGCAAGGTGACCAGCCGGTCGCGCTGCTCCGGCGCGGTGAGGCTGCTGCGCGCATCCGCCGGAATGGCGTCGAACGCCGCGTTGGTGGGCGCGAAGACGGTATAGGGACCGATGCCGCGTAGCGTGTCGGTCAGCCCCGCCGCCTGAAGCGCCTGCTGGAACGAGGAATGGTCGATCGACGCGGCCAGCGCCTCAGCGATGCTGGTGCGCGCCTGCCCCGCCTGGGCATTGCCGGAAGCCTCGTTGGCGCCGTTGCCTTGGTTGCCGCCGTCGCCGGACGTGCAGGCCGCAAGCGCGGAAGCAAGGCACAGCGGGACCATCTTGCGCATCATCATTCGCCTCCTTCGCCTGCCGGAAAATGCATGGCAGCCGTTTCGGTTGCGTCACTACCGCAACGGCCGCCGGCATTCAAACGAGGAGCGAGATCACCGCCTGGATCAGCCGCGTCTGCGGATCGACCTGATAGATCGAGCCGTCGGCATAACGGTACCAGGAATCGCCGGTGTCGGCATAGCGGTCGCGATAATCGAGCGGGACGTTGTACGCGTCGTAGCCGGTCGGCAGCGGATCGCCGACGCCGAGCGAGCCCAGCCCGCCGACGCCGCCGGTCAGCATCGCGACGATGCCGTCGACGAGGTTCGTCTGGCTGTTCACCCGATAGATGGCCCCGTCGTCGTAGCGGTAGAAGTAGTTCGACGTGTCGGGATAGAAGCGCCGGTAGCTCAGCGGCACGTTGTACACTTCATAGCCGAGCGGCAGCGGTTCGCCCATCGTCAGCGAATTGCCGAACAGCGGGTAGATCGAGTTGACCAGGCTGCTGCGCCGGTCGATCCGGTACACGAAGCCGGCGTCGTCGTAACGGTAGAGCCAGCGCCCGCCGTCGCTGAAGCGATAGCGGAAGCGGTCCGGCACGTTGTAGGCGAGGTTCGAGAAGGGCACGTGCCGGCCGATCAGCTGAGCCTTGCGAAGCTGGCCCGGCGGCATGCAGAAGCGGTTCTGCCGAGCGAGGCCCGGCGGGCACCCGCCGCTGCCGATGGCGAGGCGACGGCCACGCTCGAACCGCCGCTCCTCGAACCGGTCGCGAAGCGCGAGCCGGCGTTCGGACCAGCGCCGCCAGTCGCGGCGGTCTTCGCGCACGATGTCGCGGGCCAGCCGCTGCTCGACGCGCCTGCGCGTGTCGAACCGCTGTTCCTGGCGGGCCTGGCGCAGGTCGCGCCGCTCGTGCTCGATCGCGCGCTCGACCCGGCGCTGCCGCGCGTCGAGTCGCTGCGGCCCGCGCTGGCGGTGGGCATTGGCCTGGCCGCCATGGCGCTGGGGGCCGTGACCGCGCGCAGCGTGGCTGCCGCCGTGGACGCCGTGGCCCTGGCCGCCGCCGCCATGGTGAGGCTGAGCGGCGTGGCCGCCATTGCCGCCATGGCCACCGTGGCCGCCGCCGCCGTGGCCTTGGCCCTTGGCGAGAGCGGGCGCCGCAACGGCAAAAGCGGCGACGCCGGCGAGAAGCATCAGTTTACGCATGGCACATCTCCAAATTAGCTTGCATGAAGAACGGGTGGGCGAGTGGCGGCGTTCCTGGCGGAGGGCTCGTTTCAGCCCGGGTCGGCTTCGATCAGGCGTTTCAAAGTGAAGGCGGAATGAACGTGGAGGGTTTCATGATGGAAACGCAACGATCCCTTCCTAGGAGCGTTCCGCCCGCCATGAGCCCGTCCCCCGCCCCTCTCCGCGCCGCCGCCTTGATCGGCGCAGCCGCGATCGCCCTGATCGGGGCCACTCCCGCAGCCGCCGAGGAAGGCGGCGAGGCGCGCGGCTGGACGCTGACAATCGGCGGCGGCGCGCAAGTCTATCCGAAATATCCCGGCGGCGATTCGCTCGGGGTCAGCCCGATGCCGATCATCGGCCTTCGGCGGCAGGGCGCGCCGCTGCCGTTCGAGGCGCCCGACGAGGGCTGGGGCTTCGGCCTGCTCGGCGACGACAGCCCGATCAATTTCGGCCCCGCGATCCAGTTCCAGAACCGGCGCCAGGAGGAGGATGTCGGCGCGCCTGTCGGCGACGTCGGCTTCACCGTCGAGGCGGGCGCCTTCGTCGAGGTCTTTCCGGTGCGCAATTTCCGGCTGCGCGCTGAGGGGCGGCAGGGGCTGGGCGGCCATCGCGGCATGATCGGCGATCTCGGCGCCGACTTCGTGGTCCGCGACCGCGACACCTACGTCTTCTCGATCGGCCCGCGCGCGCGCTTCTCGGACGATGATTATCAGGACGCCTATTTCGCCGTCACGCCTGCCGTCGCCGCGGCGACCGGGCTTCCGGCCTACGACCCCGACGGCGGCCTCCACGCGGTGGGCGTCGTCGCCGGCCTCACCTACATGCTCAACCGCAACTGGGGCGTCACCGCTTATGCCGGCTACGACCGGCTCGTGCGCGACGCCGCCGATTCGCCGATCGTCCGCGAGTTCGGCTCGCGCAACCAATGGTCCGCCGGGCTCGGCATCTCCTACAGCTTCGACGTCGGCAGCCTGTTCGGGAGCTGAGGCATGCGCGGTGACGGCGTGCGCCTGGCACTGAGGTTGCTCGTCGCTTTGCTCGTCGCCGTCCCGTCGGCAGCAAGCGCGGAGCTGACGGCGCCGGAGCGGCGGATGACTCAGGTCGTCGATGAGGAGACGCCTCGGACCGTCGCGGTGCTCGAGCGCCTGGTGAACCAGAATAGCGGAACCCTGAACCTGCCCGGCGTGGAGGCGGTGGGGCAGATGGTGCGCGCTGAGCTCGATCCGCTGGGCTTCGACGTGCGCTGGATCGACATGCGCGAGACCGGCCGCGCCGGCCACATCGTCGCCAGCCATCGCGGCAACGGCCGCGGCAAGAGGGTGCTATTGATCGCCCACCTCGACACGGTGTTCGAACCGGACTCGCCGTTCCAGCGCTTCACCCGCGAAGGCAACCGCGCCACCGGCCCCGGAGTCGGCGATGACAAAGGCGGCATCGCGGTCATCGTCGCGGCGATGCGGGCGATGCAGGCGGCGGGCACTTTGCGCAACGCTGATCTCACCATCGTCATGACGGGGGACGAGGAGCGGCCCGGCTCGCCGATCGCCCTCGCCCGCCGCGACCTGATCGAGGCCGGCCGCAATGCCGATGCGGCGCTCGAGTTCGAGAATCTGGCGCGCGAGGAGGGCCGCGACTTCGGCACCGTCGCCCGCCGCTCCTCGACCAGCTGGACGCTGCGCACCCGCGGCCGCACCGGCCATTCCAGCGGCATCTTCGGCCAGTCGCTCGGCTACGGCGCGATCTACGAAATGGCGCGGATTCTCGACGGGTTCCGCCGCGAGCTGCCCGAGCCCAACCTTACCTACAATGTCGGCGTGATCGCCGGCGGAACGCCGGCCGAAATCGACGAGCAGGGCTTTCGGGTCACAGCGTCGGGCAAGACGAACATTGTCGCCGAAACCGCTATCGCGCGGGGCGACATCCGCACGCTTTCCGCCGAGCAGGAGCAGCGGATCCGCGCGCGCATGCAGGAGATCGTCGGGCAGCACCTGCCGCAGACCCAGGCGGAGCTGATCTTCGCGGAAGACGGCTATCCGCCGATGGCGCCGACGCAAGGCAATCGCCGGCTGCTCGAGCGCCTCAACGGCGTCAACCGCGACCTCGCCCTGCCGGAGATGCCGGAATACGACCCCGCCCGCCGCGGCGCCGCCGATTCAAGCTTCGTCGCGGGGGACGTGGACACGCTCGCAGGGATGGGCGCCGCGGGCGGCGGAGCGCATGCCGAGGGCGAGTGGATCGAGCTCGACAGCCTCACCCGCCAGGCGGCACGCACCGCGATCCTGATCAGCCGCCTGAGCCGCGAACCGCGTCAGGCGCGGACGGCGGCGACCAGATAGTTGAGCGACTTGTCGTCCGTGAGGTGAAGCCCGCGCAGCGGGTCCCACCCCAGGCCGGTGCAGTCCGCGACCCTG
>DASZEO010000125.1:0-6458 GCA_035940755.1 Allosphingosinicella sp.
ACCCGGCCGGGACGCCCTGAAGCAGTATCTGGCCCGGCGTTTCCTCGAGCAGCTTTCCGGAGACCTCTAGCATCGCGTGAAGCAGCTGGGGCGATTCCAACTTCGCGTAGACGCAAAGCGCCGCGATGGCGGCGGTGCCGATGAGGTTGCCGAGGAACACCACCGTCCACAGCTTGGCCACTCGCGCCAGTTTCGCGCCGCTCGGCGCTCGCGCCAGCGGCAGCACCGCCACCATCGTCTGCTCGGTGAACAGCTGCATCCGCCCGAGGATGACGATCAGGAAACCCAGGGAATAGCCGAGCGCCGCCACCGCCTCGCGCCACGGCGCGTCCGGCAAATGATGGTGCAAGGCCGCCTGCGCCCAGACCGACGCCATGATCCCGAAGCCGGCCGCGACTCCGGACCAGAAAAGCGACTTGAGCGGCCGCGCGAGCTCGTCCTCTCCCTGCTTGACGACGGCGGCATGGACGATCCGCGCCTCGGGAGCGCTTCGCTCCCTGACTTCCTGCTCTTCCTCCTCGCTGAGGTGAGGCTGCTCGTCGTTCGACATCGCGACGCAACCGCAAGCCCCGCCGGATGTTCCTTGTTCTTGATATGTTCGCCGTGGCGGTGTAGGAGCGCAAGGATGAGGCCCGACGCCCGCGCCGGCCGCGGCGCGCCCGAGAACAGGACGCCCACCCGCTTCAACTTGCCGACGCGCGAGGCCGACGGCGACTGGCTCGACTCGCGCGAGGAGCAGGACGGCGGGCCGCCGGCGCTTCGCACCACCGTCACGGTCGAGCGCCCCAAGTCGATCGTCACCTACAACCGTTCGCTCGACATCGGCTTCGACCGATCCATCAATGCCTATCGCGGCTGCGAGCATGGCTGCATCTATTGCTTCGCGCGCCCCACCCACGCCTTCCACGATCTGTCGCCGGGGCTCGATTTCGAGACTCGGCTGTTCGCCAAGCCGGATGCGGCGCGGCTGCTTCGCGCCGAGCTCGGCAAGCCAGGCTATGTGGTGCGGCCGATCGCGATGGGCACCAACACCGATCCTTATCAGCCGATCGAGGCGAAGTGGCGGATCACCAGGAGCATATTGGAGGTGCTCGCCGAGACTCGCCATCCGGTAACGATCACCACCAAGTCCGACCGTGTGCTTCGCGATCTCGACATCTTCGAAGGAATGGGCCAGCAGCGGCTCGCCAACGTCGCGCTGTCGGTGACCTCGCTGACGCCGGAGGTGTCGAGGACGCTCGAGCCGCGCGCGCCCGCGGCGAGAAAGCGGCTGGCGGCGGTGAAGCGGCTCGCCGAGGCGGGCGTGCCGACGACGGTGGCGATCGCGCCGGTGGTGCCGGGAATCACCGACCATGAGCTCGAGGCGATCGTCGAGGCGGCGGCCGAGGCCGGCGCCCAGGGCGTCTTCTTCCTGCCGGTGCGGCTGCCGCACGAAGTGGCGCCGCTGTTCCGCGCCTGGCTCGAGGAGCATTATCCGGAGCGCGCCGGCAAGGTGATGGCGATCATCCGCCAGATGCGCGGCGGCAAGGACAACGACCCCAATTGGTTCACCCGAATGCAGGGCTTCGGGCCGTGGGCGGAGCTGCTTCGCGCGCGCTTCGAGCGGGCCGTGAAGAAGCACGGGCTGAACCTCGAGAAACGGCCGCTCCGCACCGACCTGTTCGAGCCGCCGCAGGGGCCGCAGCTGCGCCTCTTGTGACGGGCTAAAGCCATTTGCCACCCGCGGCGCGATGTTGCAGGGGAGCCGGCGAGGAGGCGTTCGATCGTGGGTGAAGAAGAGTTGCTCCAGGAGGGCATGCCCGTCTCAACGGGATCGCAGGCGCTCGATTACATCCTGCGCGGCGGCTATGCGGCCAACCGCGTCCACCTCCTCGAAGGGGAGCCCGGATCGGGCAAGACGACGCTCGGCCTGCAATTCCTGCTGGAAGGCCAGGCCAAGGGCGAGAAGTGCCTCTACATCACCCTATCGGAAAGCCGGGACGAGCTGATCCACGTCAGCGGCACCCACGGCTGGGACCTGACCGGGATCGAGCTGTTCGAGCTGGTGCCGCCCGAGCTCAGCCTGGACCAGGACCGCGAGCAGTCGATCGTCTACGCCTCCGACCTCGAGCTTGGCGAGACGGTCCGCCTGGTGATGGAGGAAGTGCAGCGGGTCGCGCCGGCGCGGATCGTGTTCGACAGCCTCTCTGAAATCCGGCTGCTCGCTCAGGGGCCGCTTCGGTTCCGTCGCCAGGTGCTGGCGCTCAAGCACTATTTCGCCCAGCATAATTGCACCGTCCTCTTCCTCGACGACCTGACCCAGACCACCGAGGATCTCAGCCTCCACAGCCTCGCCCACGGCGTCATCCGCCTCGAGCAGCAGGCGATGGGATACGGCGCCGAGCGGCGGCGGCTGAGGGTGTGGAAGATGCGCGGGCGCCCGTTCCGCGGCGGCTTTCACGATTTCCGCATCCGCAAGGGCGGCCTGGACATCTTCCCGCGGCTGGTGGCGGCGGCCCACCCTGATCCGGGACAGGAGGTGCGCACCGCCGCCAGCGGCATCGGCGAGCTCGACACGCTGGTCGGCGGCGGCCTCGATTTCGGCACCTCGACGCTGATCCTCGGCCCATCGGGCTCGGGCAAGTCGACCATCGCCATGCAATATGTCGCCGCGGGCCTGGCCGCCGGCGAGAAGGCGTTGTTCGTCAGCTTCGACGAGACCAACCGGATCTTCCTGCACCGGGCGGCCGGGCTAGGGCTGGACCTCGCCACGCCGATGGAAGGCGGCGCCTTCACCTTCCGGCAGGTGGATCCGGCCGAGCTGTCGCCGGGCGAGCTCAGCGCCATCGTCCGCCGCGCCGTCGAGGCGGGAGCCACGATGGTGGTGCTCGATTCGCTCTCGGGCTACCAGCACGCCATGGCCGATGAGCAGCACATGCTGCTCCAGATGCACGAGATCCTGACCTACCTGAACCAGCAGGGCGTGATGACCATGCTCATCCTCGCCCAGACTGGGATGGTCGGGCACATGCAGTCGTCGATCGACCTCACCTATTTGTCCGACAACGTGCTTCTACTCCGCTTCTTCGAGGCGGCCGGGGAAATACGGCGCGCGCTGTCGGTGGTGAAGAAGCGCACCGGCGCCCACGAAACGACGATCCGCGAATTTCGGATCGAACGGGGCGGGCTTAAGGTCGGGCCGAAACTGGACGGTTTCCGAGGCGTTCTGACCGGGACGCCCGTGTTCGAAGGACGCGGCGCCTTGCTCGGGGAGAGGGTTGCCGACCGCAGCTGAACAAAGTCGCGACGATCGCTTCATCGTCGTCGCTCCGACCGGGCGCGATGGCGAAGTCGTGAGCGAATTGCTGCGCACGGCGTCGCTCCAGGTCCTGCTCGACCCGTCGGGCGAGGCCATGCTGGCGGCGCTTGCCGGCGGCGACGCGGCCGGGGCGATCGTCACCGACGACGCGCTGGCGCGGATCGACAAGGAGCGGCTCCGCGAGGCGATCGAGCACCAGCCGCCCTGGTCGGACTTCCCGTTCGTGCTGCTGACCCGGCGCGGCGAGGCGCGCCACGGATCGCGCGCCATCGAGGAGCTGGTCAACGTCACGGTGCTCGAGCGCCCGCTCCACCCGGCGACCCTGATCAGCGCCGCTCGCTCGGCCCTGCGGGGGCGGCTTCGCCAGCGGATTGCGGCGCGGCACCTGGAAGAGCTGGAGCGGGCTCGAGCCGAGCTTCGCGAGCTCGCCGACACCCTGGAGGAGAAGGTCGGCGCCCGAACCCGCGACCTTGCCGCCGCCAACGACCGGCTGACCACCGAGATCGCGGAGCGTGAGCGCGCCGAGGCCCGGCTGCTCCAGGCGCAGAAGATGGAGGCGGTCGGCCAGCTGACCGGCGGCATAGCGCACGACTTCAACAACCTGCTGACGGCCGTCGTCGGATCGCTCGACCTGCTGCTTCGGCGCACCGACGACGAGAAGCTGAGGAGGCTCGCTCGCAACGCGCTGCAGGCGGCGGAACGCGGCGCCGAATTGACGTCGCAGCTGCTCGCTTTCTCGCGCCGTCAGCGGCTGTCGCCGACCCCGGTTCAGCCCAACCAGGTCGTCTCCGGCATGGGCGACATGATTGCCCGCACGATCGGCCCGCACGTGCGGGTGGAGACGGTGCTGGAGCCCGATCTGTGGCTGGCGCTCGCCGACCCGACGCAGCTCGAGGTGATGATCCTCAACCTCGCCATCAACGCGCGCGACGCGATGCCCGGCGGCGGCCGGCTCACCATCGCAACGCGCAACGTCGATTCGGTGCCGGCGGCGCTGGCCGGCGAGCTGGAGCCGCGGCAATATGTCGCCATCGCCGTCACCGACACCGGCACCGGAATGCCGCCCGCCGTGGCGGCAAAGGCGTTCGAGCCCTTCTTCACGACCAAGGCACCGGGCAAAGGCACCGGACTTGGCCTTGCCCAGCTCTACGGCTTCGCCAAGCAATCGGGCGGGACCGCGCGAATCCAGACCCGCGAAGGCGAAGGCACGACCGTGACCATCTACCTGCCGCGGACTCAGCAGGCGGTGGGCGCGGCGGCGCCGGAAGCGCATCACCACGCCCCCGCCAACAGGGCGCGGCTGCTGATCGTCGACGACGATGACGACGTTCGGATGGTGGTGTCGGCGATGGCGGAGGAGCTCGGCTACGAGGTGGAGGCGGCGAGCGGCGGGGCGGAGGCGCTGGCTTTGCTCGAACAGGGCGAATTCGCGCTGATGCTGACCGACATCGCCATGCCGGGAATGTCGGGAGTCGAGCTCGCTCGGCGCGCGCGCGAAGCCGCGCCGGCGATGCAGGTGGCCTTCGCCAGCGGCTATGCCGACATCCACGCCTTCGGCGAGGACCTGGCCAACGAGGCGGTGCTCAAGAAGCCCTACCGGATCCACGAAGTCGCGGCGCATATCGACGCGCTGCTGGGCGAGCCCGTCGCGGCGGGCAACGTCGTTCGCTTCCCCGGCGCCTGAGCCTTCGGAAAGGCAGGACAAGAGTGCGCGACCGCGCTAGGAACGCGGCGATGACCCGTTCCGCCAACGAAGTGATGCAGGACATCGTCTACGCCGCAATCGTCGATGCGCTGGCGGCGCTGAAGGCGGCGTCGAAGGGCGTGCCCAACACTTTGCTTCGCGACATCAACGCGATCCACGTCAATTCAACCTTCGCCGACCTGCCTCGGGAGCTGCAGGCGGCGATCACCGCAAGTGTCCGGTCGGCGTTCACCCGGCTGCTGAAGGAGGGCTATTCGGTGACCAACCCGGCCGCTCCGGCGCCGGTCCGCCGCGAGCCCCAGCACCCGCCGCGCGGGCCGCGTCCGGGCGACCGAGGTCATAGGCGGGACGGGCCAGGGCCGAGGAAGCCGCCGGGCGGCGGCAACCGCCCGAGCGGCGGGCGGCCGAAGCCGAGGGGACGCTAAGGGGCGCCCTTTCAGGCGGCGGCGGTGCAGAAGGCGGCGACGACGCGCTCCGTCATCGCCTCGCAGTCGAGCCCGGCGAAGGGGAAAGCCCCGGTCAGCACCGCCTGCACCTCCGGCGCGAGCGCCTGCTGAAGGCGGCGGCGAGCGCGCAGGTGGCGCGTCTTGACTGTGCCGGGGACGAGGCCGAGCGCGTCGGCGGTCTGCTCGACGCTGAGCCCCTCGATCTCACGCAGGACGAAGACGAGCCGGAATTCCGCAGGCAAGCCGGCAATGGCTTTTTCGAGGAGCGAGCGGACCTGCGCCCGCGCAAGCTCGCCGTCGGGCGAAGTGCCGCTGATCGATCCGCGCATGAGCTTTTCCCGATAATCGTCAAGGACCGTTACGGAGGCGCCGTCGAGCTGTTGGCGGCGGCGGCGCGCCGAGCGCTGCCGCCCGAGCGCTTCGTTGATCGCGATGCGAGTCAGCCAGGTGGACAGCGAGGAGCGGCCTTCGAAGCCCTCGATGGCGGCGAAGGCGGCGAGATAGGCGCTCTGCACCGCGTCCTCGGCGTCGGCGCGGTTGCCGAGGATGCTCCAGGCGGCGCGGTAGAGGCGCTGGTTGTTGCGCTGGGTGACGAGCCGCACCGCCTCCGGATCGCGGGCCGCGACGAGGCGGGCGAGCGCCACGTCGTCGAGCTCCTCATAGTCCAGCCTTGCCTGCGCCGTCACCGCTCTCTCCTCCTCGCCGCCTCTAGCGCCCCGGGCAGCCGCGGATCGAGTCCATCAGCTCGCGGCGCAGCTCGGGATCGGCCTTGAAGTCGCCGAGCCAGCATTTGGTGACCATCGACACGCCGTGCTGGTTGACTCCGCGGGTCGACATGCAGCCGTGGCTCGCCTCGACGATCACGGCGACGCCGCGCGGCTTCAGCACGTCGTCGAGCGTGTGCGCGATCTGGTTGGTGAGGCGCTCCTGCAGCTGCAGCCGCCGAGCGAAGGCGTCGACCAGGCGCGAGAGCTTGGAGATGCCGACGACTCGACCGTTGGGCCGGTAG
>DASZEO010000126.1:0-2770 GCA_035940755.1 Allosphingosinicella sp.
TCCATCTGGTAGCTCTTCTTGTCGCCCTTGAGCAGCCCGCGCGAGCCGACGGCGTCGCGGAACGGGCCGTAGAACGCGCTCGCATATTTGGCGGCATAGGCCATGATCTGCACGTTCACATGCCCTTCCTGCTCCAGGGCTGAACGGATCGCGCCGACGCGCCCGTCCATCATGTCGGAGGGGGCGACGATGTCGGCCCCCGCCGCGGCCTGCACCAGCGCCTGCTCGGCCAGCACCTTCACCGTCTCGTCGTTCAGGACATAGCCGGAAGCGTCGGTGAGCCCGTCATGCCCGTGCGCCGTATAGGGGTCGAGCGCCACGTCGGTCAGCACCCCGACCTCGGGCGCCGCCTCCTTGGCGGCCCTGACGGCGCGGCAGACCAGATTGTCCGGATTGAGCGCCTCGCGCGCGTCCTCGGTGCGCAGCTCGCCGGGCGTGTTGGGAAACAGCGCAATGCACGGAATGCCGAGGGCTTGCGCCTCCCGCGCGCGCGCCGCGACGCTGCTGACCGAGCAGCGCGAAACGCCGGGACGGCTCGCGATCGGCTCGTCCGCACCGTCTCCGGCGGCGATGAAGATGGGCCAGATCAGGTCGGCCGGCGTCAGCACCGTCTCCGCCACCAGCGCCCGGCTCCAGGCCGCCGAGCGGGTGCGGCGCAGGCGCAGCGAAGGGAAGGAAGCTCCCGGCATGGCGCGGCTGTAACGCGGCCCGCCGCCCCTGCAAAGCGGCGACTCGCCGGCCCGCCCGCGGCGCCTGTGTCGCAGCATTCAAGGAGCGCCGGTAGTAACGGAAAGCTTGTGCGGTGGAGCAGCGAGCATTGTTGCAAGCAGGATGCATCGGTGGCATCCTGCCCTTCAAAGTAGCGGCTTCAGCAATCCAAGCGTCTGCTTCCTTCACTCCGGCAGGGAAAGGACAGTCGATGAAGCGTCTCAGAATACTCGCAATAATGGTGTTAGCGCTGGTCTTGGGGACGACCGGCAGTGCCTCGCGCGCCGACGACGGCTCCCCCTCCCCGATCCTCTATTTGACGGGGGTCGAGCATTATAACGTTCGCGGGACCGATTTCGTCCGGTACAATTACGACGTTTTGAACAAGGCTGCCTTCCCGGCCGCGCTTTTCGCCGCGGCGCCCAACCTCCCGGCGTGCGGGAACAACACGAGCTCGTCACGCACCTGGGTCAACATCTTCGACAAGTCGGGCGCGCGTCTTTACGGCTTCTGTGCGCTCGGCAGCCCGAACGATCTGGGCTCGATCTGGTTTGCCCTCGAGGAAGGGGTGATACCGCCCAGCTGGATCTATATCGAGCTCAACGACCGGCAGACCAACACGATCTATCGGTCGAACCTGGCCGAAACCACCCTCTGAGCCCGCTGCCGCGCGCGGGCGGACCCATGCCGGGGATGGCGAGTTGGTCCTCGTGTGAGCGAAGCCAAACCCGTCCCCCGCCAAGCCGTCCTCGTCGTCAACGCCCACTCCCGCAAGGGGCAGGCGCTGTTCAGACAGGCCGAGCAGAAACTGAAGGCAGCCGGCATCGAGCTGCTCGCCGCCCATGCGGTGCGCGACCCCGAACGGCTGGTTCCGACGGTGCACGAGGCGGTGCGGAGCGGCGCGCCGATGGTGATCGTCGGCGGCGGCGACGGGTCGCTTTCCTCCACCGTCGATGAAGTGGTCGAGCGCGACTGCGTCTTCGCCCTGCTTCCGCTCGGAACCGCCAACAGCTTCGCCCGGACGCTCGGCATTCCGCTCGACCTGGACGGCGCCATCGCGGCCATTGCGAGCGGCCGGCGGCGGCGGGTGGATCTCGGCATGATCGACGGCGATTATTTCGCCAACTGCGCCGCCATGGGCCTTTCGCCGATGATCGGCGAGGGCATCCCACACAACCTCAAGCGCTATTTGGGGCGGGTCGGCTACTTCCTCTGGGCCGTCTGGTGCTTCGCCCGCTTCCGGCCGTTCCGCCTGACGCTTCGCGCCGACGGAGTCGAGGAGACGATCTGGGCGAGCGAGGTCAGGATCGCGAATGGCGGCCACCATGGCGGCGTCGAGCTCGTGGAATCGGCCGAGGTCGACAGCGGCCGGATCGTCGTCCAGGCGGTGGTCGGCCGAAGCCGCTTCCGGCTGCTGCGCGACTGGTTCGCCAAATATTGGAAGCTTTCCTCCCGCCACGCCACCACCCGCGAGTTCCACGGCCGCCGCGTCGAGATCGCCACGCATCCCCGCCAACGGATATCGATCGACGGCGAGGTGCTCGCCCGCACGCCGGTGACCGCGGAGGTCGCCCGCCGCGCGATCGAGGTGGTGGTACCCGCCTAGCCCGAAGGGTTGAGCCGTCCGCCCGGCTCGGCGGCCGCCTGCGCCTTTTCCACCGCTTCCTGCGGGTCGAGCGGCGCCGCCTGCATCCGGCTCTTCCGCCAGCCGCCGTGCAGGTAGAAGGCGATCGCCATCGTCATGTTGGCGAGCGAGCTCACCGGGAAGCTCAGCCACAAGGCGTCAGCGCCGAGCCACCGATAGGCGCCGAGCGCGAAGCCCAGCCGGAACGGGTAAAGCCCGATGATCAGGATCACCAGCGGCCCGATCACGGCGCCGTTCGCCCGCACCGTCCCGAAGATCACCAGCGTCACGCCGAACAGAAGGAAGCTCCAGGTGGCGAGCAGCTGGATGTGCCGGGCGATGGGCAGCGCCGGGCTGTCGCCGCCGAGGAAGAGTGCGAGCGCCGGCCGATCGGCGATCGCCAGCAGCACGACCAGAGCGCCGGTGATGACGAAATTG
>DASZEO010000127.1:0-21214 GCA_035940755.1 Allosphingosinicella sp.
TCGTCGACGGTCATGCCCACATCTTCGGCCGTCACGTAGCGGCCGCCCAGCCCTTCGACGGCGCGGCCATAGGCGGCGAGCATTTCCGCGGTCTTCGTGCGGCTCGCGCCGGCGAGGATCACCGCCTTGCCGCCGCCGAGCGGGAGGCCGGCCATGGCGTTCTTGAAGCTCATGCCGCGCGACAGCCGAAGGACGTCAGCGACCGCGTCGCCGGGGTTTTCATAATGCCAGAACCGCACGCCCCCGGCCGCCGGGCCGAGATGGGTCGAATGGACGGAGATCAGCGCGTGCAGGCCGCTTTCCCGATCGGTGACGAATTGCACGACCTCATGGTCATCGAAATCGGGAAAGTCCCACAGCGAGTCCATCGATTGTCCTGTTTCCATGCGGAAGAATGGGGCGATCGACGGGACTTGAACCCGCGACCCTCGGTACCACAAAC
Source organism: Allosphingosinicella sp. (assembly GCA_035940755.1). Lineage (GTDB taxonomy): Bacteria > Pseudomonadota > Alphaproteobacteria > Sphingomonadales > Sphingomonadaceae > Allosphingosinicella. The sequence goes on from DASZEO010000127.1 coordinate 443, forward strand.
CGATGCTCTAACCAGCTGAGCTACGATCGCCGTGAGGGATGAGGAAGCGTGGCTGCGCACATAGGAGCGCCCCCGCCCCAGCGTCAAGGACACCCGCCGCGCCCTCGGAACTTCGCGCCGACTCGCTCGCTCAAGGGCGGCGAAGGAGAAAGCCATGGCCGAGGACAGGGAAAAGATCAGCACCGGCCCGAATGAGCGCGCGGTCAACGAGACGATCGCCGGCACCGGTCCAGGCATCCCGGACGATGCGCTCGCGCCCGGCGAGGACCTGCCGGATCCGCCCAGCGACGAAGAGGTGCAGCGCATGGCGAAGAAGCTTGGAGCGCAAGGCGGCGCCTAGCGCCTCGAGCGGCCGTGTTCCGCGGCCCGCGCAATCGCTCAGTTGATGGTGATGACGCCGTCCACCGCTCGCCATTCGGCGGGGCCGATCAGGTGGTTGTGCGCCACCCGCACCGAATGCAGCGCCGCCTCCACTTCGCGCCGCCAATGGTCGAGGAAATCGCGGAGCGCGGGGAATTGCGGCGCCACGTCGTAATGCTGCCAGACGAACAGCTGGAGGAGGGCGGGATGGTCCGGCATGTAGTAGCTGATCTCGACGGTGCTCAGGCCATAGCCCTTGAGCTGGCGCTGGAAGTCACTGTCCGGAACGGGAAAGATGGGACTGCCGCTCACGCCGCCTGCTCCTTTCGACCGGTATAACCCTCTTGCCGGAATCGGGTTTCGTTATAGCCCCGTCATGGTTAACGGGGAGAAAACGAAATGCCTTCCGCGGCCTGGCGGCACAAGCTGGCGCAGCGCTGGAAGGAAAAGGCGTGGTGGGCGCGGCAAGGATTGAACTTGCGACCCCTGCGGTGTGAACACAGTGCTCTACCACTGAGCTACGCGCCCACGCCTTTTTGCGTTCGATGTGGCCGGCGAACGCCGCCGGCAGATGGGACGGCCGGAGCCGGCGGTCAATAGCCGGGGCACCTTATGGCTGTCCAGCGCCCGTCAGCCGTTGACGCTGTCCTTGAGACCTTTGCCGGCCTTGAACTTGGGCTGCGTCGATTCGCGGATCTGCATCGGCTCGCCGGTCCGCGGATTGCGGCCCGTCGACGCCTTGCGGCGTGAGCAGGTGAAGGTGCCGAAGCCGACCAGCCGGACCTCGTCGCCGCGCTTCAGCGCATCGCTGATCGTGTCGAACACGGCCTCGACCGCGCGCGACGCATCCCCCCTGCCAAAACCGGTCACTTCGGCGACGTGGCCGATCAGCTCCTGCTTGTTCATCTGTCCCGAACCCCTGTCACCCGAAGACTCGCGGCTGCCGCCGTCGATCAGTTAAATGACAAGAGCGCGACAGGAGTCAAAAGGAAAGAGGCGCGTTCGCTGCGAAAAAGCGCCCGATCCGGACCAGCCGCATCAATGGCGGATGGAAGCTCCCGCCCGGTCATCGGCTGCGGGGGAAATCTCCGATGGCGGTAGTGCCGCCAGCTCGTCGGCGTCCGACCATTCGATCGGCACCACCGGCGTCGCCAGAGCGTGGCCCAGAACCTCGTCGACGTGGGCCACGGTGACGATCTCCAGTCCTTCGCGGATGTTGGCCGGGATCTCCACCAGGTCCTTCTCGTTGTCGGCCGGGATCAGCACCTTGGCAATGCCGCCGCGCAGCGCCGCCAGCAGCTTCTCCTTGAGGCCCCCGATCGGAAGCACCCGGCCTCGCAAAGTGACCTCACCGGTCATCGCCACGTCGCGGCGGACCGGAATGCCGGTCAGGGTCGAGATGATCGCAGTGACCATGCCGATGCCGGCGGAAGGCCCGTCCTTCGGGACTGCGCCTTCGGGCAGGTGGACGTGGATGTCCTTGCGCGCGAACACGCTCGGCTTGACACCATAACTGGGCGAGCGGGCGCGGACGAACGAGAAAGCGGCCTGCACCGATTCCTGCATCACCTCGCCCAGCTTGCCGGTCGTCTTGATCTGCCCCTTGCCGGGCACCGTCACCGCCTCGATGGTCAGCAATTCGCCGCCGACCTCGGTCCAGGCCAGCCCGGTGACGCCGCCGATCTGGTCCTCCTGCTCGCTGTTGCCGTGGCGGTACTTCCGAACGCCGACGAAGGCGCCGACATTGTCGGCATCGATCGCTACCTTCTCGATCTTGCCCTCGAGGATCTGGCGAAGCGCCTTGCGCGCCACCTTCGCGATTTCCCGCTCGAGCGTCCGAACGCCGGCCTCGCGGGTGTAGTAGCGGATCAGCGCCCTCAGCCCCTCCTCCGTGAGCGTGAACTCGCCTTCCTTGAGACCGTGCGACTCGATCTGCTTGGGGATCAGGTGGCGCCGGGCGATCTCGACCTTCTCATCCTCGGTATAGCCTTCGAGGCGGATGATCTCCATGCGGTCGAGCAGGGGCTGCGGCATGTCCATGCTGTTGGCGGTCGTCACGAACATGACGTCCGAAAGGTCGTAATCGACCTCGAGATAATGGTCCTGGAAGCGGCTGTTCTGCTCCGGATCGAGCACCTCGAGCAGCGCCGAGGCGGGATCGCCGCGGAAATCCTGGCCGAGCTTGTCGATCTCATCGAGCAGGAAGAGCGGGTTCGAAGTGCCGGCCTTCTTGAGGTTGGTGACGATCTTGCCCGGGAGGGAGCCGATATAGGTCCGCCGGTGACCGCGAATCTCGGCTTCGTCGCGGACCCCGCCGAGCGACTGGCGGACGAACTCGCGGCCCGTCGCCCGGGCGATCGACCGGCCGAGCGAGGTCTTGCCCACGCCCGGCGGGCCGACGAGGCAGAGGATCGGCCCCTTGAGCCTGTTGGTGCGCGCCTGGACCGCGAGATATTCGACGATCCGCTCCTTCACCTTCTCGAGGCCGTAATGGTCCTCGTCGAGGATCCGCTCAGCCTCGGCAATGTCGTGCTTGAGCTTGGATTTCTTGCCCCAGGGTAGGCCGAGCAGGACGTCCAGATAGTTGCGCGACACCGTCGCTTCGGCCGACATCGGCGCCATCGCGCGCAGCTTCTTCAGCTCCGACTGCGCCTTGGTGCGGGCTTCCTTGCTGAGCTTGGTGCGCTCGATCTTCTTGGCGAGCTCCGCCAGCTCGTCGCCCTCGCCTTCCTCGGCGGCGTTGCCGAGCTCGCGCTGGATCGCCTTCAACTGCTCGTTCAGATAATATTCGCGCTGCGTCTTCTCCATCTGCCGCTTGACGCGCGAGCGGATCTTCTTCTCGACCTGAAGGACGCCGAGCTCGCCCTCCATGAAGGCGAACGCCATCTCCAGCCGCCGGACCGGGTCGAGCTCCGCAAGCAGCGCCTGCTTGTCCGAAACCTTGATGTTGATGTTCGCGGCCACCGCGTCGGCGAGCTTGGAAGGCTCCTCGATCTGGCCGAGCTGCACCGCCGTCTCGGCCGGGAGCTTGCGGTTCAGCTTGGCATAATTCTCGAACTGCTCGACGACCGAGCGCATCAGCGCCTGAACTTCGGCGCCCTCGGGCTCGGCGCTTTCGACAAGATCGATTTCCGCGGTGAGGTGCGAGCCCTCTTCGCGAAGCACGCGCAGCGACGCCCGCTCGCGGCCCTCGACCAGCACGCGAACGGTGCCGTCGGGCAGCTTGAGCAGCTGCAGCACGGTCGCGATCACGCCAAGGTCGTAAAGCGCCTCGCGGTCCGGGTCGTCCTCTGCCGGATCAAGCTGCGAGACGAGGAAGATGTTCTTTTCGGCGGCCATGGCGCTTTCGAGGGCCGCGACCGATTTGTCCCGCCCGACGAACAGGGGGACGATCATGTGCGGGAAGACGACGATGTCGCGCAGGGGGAGAACGGGGTAGCTGACGGTCATGTAAACTCCACTGGGCGGCACGGGCCGGCCGCTTGCACCCTATATGGGATAGATCGGACGGCGCATCAATGAAGGGCGCCGGGAGGCCCGCGTTGGCGGGTTGGGAATTGACCCTGAGGCTGCCGCGGACTAATATTTCCATGGGAAGCTGGAGGGTTGGTCAATGTTCCGGGGAGTTTTTCTGGCGGCACCGTTGGTGCTTGCTTCGCTTAGCGTGTCTCTTCCACCGGCCGCTCACGCGCAGGCGGTTTCGCGGACGGGCGAGAATTGCCAGCAGCAGCGCGAGCAGCGCCGGCGCCGCGGCCGCGGCATCGGCGGCATGCTCGGCGGCATCGCCGGCGGCCTCGGCGGGCGACTCGGCGGGGTCGCGGGCGTCGTCACCAGCATGCTGCCGGTCGGCGAGCTGCTCGGGGAGGCGATCGCGGGCATGCTGGACTGCGACGAGCAGCAAAAGGCGGCGGGCGCGACTCAGGAAGTCGTCGAGCAGGCCGAACGCGGCGGGGTCGGCACGACCTCCACCTGGGAAAGCCAGACCCGTCCGGGCGTGCGCGGTTCGTCGACCGTGACGGCGCTGGAAACCAATTCGCCGGACGGCCAGTGCATGACCGTCACCGATGTCGTCATCGTCGATGGCGAGGAGACCCGGGCACCCAAGCGGATGTGCCGGCGTCCGCCGTCGACCCGTTATGTCCGCGTCTAGGGGCGCCGCGCGCTGGCTTGCGTCCTTCGCTGCCGTTTGCGGGCTGCTGACGGCACAGGCGGCGTACGCACAGTCCGATCCTGACAACCCGACCTGCCCGCTCAATCCGAACTGGTCGAACTACAGGCAGATGCGGTTCACGCCGCAGGAGGTGGACGGACGCCGCGTCCTGCTCGCCGAAGGCATGATCGACGACGACGTCGTGCCGCGCCTCCAGGCAGCGCTGAACGAGCATCAGGACATTGGCGAAATCTGGCTGCGCTCGCCCGGTGGCAATGCCCGGGCCGGCAACCAGGCGGGCCGGATCATCCGTGAAGCGGGGATGATCACCCGCATCCCGAACGGCTGGGCCTGCTTTTCGGCATGCAACTTCCTGTTCATGGGGGGAGTGGCGCGGTTCGTTGACCCGGGCGGCCAGTTCATCGTCCACATGTTCACCCATACCGGCGACCGCGAGACGATCCGCTCCGAAGTCGCGCGCGGCGAGGATAACACGATCGGCCTGATCGGCGAGATCGAGCAGCAATCGGCGCTGCTCGCCAGTGAGGACAACGACTTCCTGATCCGGATGGGCGTGTCGCGACTGTTGTTGACCGAAGTGATGTACCAGCAGCGCGCGGTCGTCGACGCCCAGAACAGGACCACGCGCCGCTGCCTCACCCAGGACGAAGTGCGGCGCTACAACGTCGTCAACCAATAGCGCGGAGCGCCTGCGCCGCCAGGCGCATCAGCAGTCCGAAGGACAGGACCGCGGCATTCTGAAGCGCGTGCATCGCCGCAACCATGGTCATGGCTTTGACGGCCCCGCTCCGCCGCCACGCGAGATAGGCGACGGAGAGGATCAAAAACGGCCACCAGACCACCAGGCCCCAGGCCGGCGCCGCGAGGCTGTGGAGGACGCCCCACAGCAGCGCGCTCGCCAGCGCAGCTCGGCCCGGGCCGAGCAGGCGATCCAGGGCCCAGAGCGGCGGCACCATCAGGAGCGTTTCGAGGATCGGCGAGGCGAGCACGACGAGCAGCAACAGCGTCGAGCCTTGGCCGCGGATCTGCGGCCCTTGCGCGGGCGTCGCAGCGAGGGAGACCAGGGCGGCGAGCGCCAGCGTCGGCAGCAGCGCCAGCAGCCACGCCTTCAGCACATAGGCCAAGCGCGAGCCGTCGCTTCGAAACAGGAAGCGCGGGAGGAAGACAAGAAAAGGCGGGCGGCCGTCCGGGAAGCCGCTGCCGGGCACCCGCCGCGGCTCAGGCGGCGTCTTCGGCCTTGGCGTAGATGCGCACCGGCTCCTTGCGCCCGTCGACCACGTCCTTGTCGATCACGACCTCGTCGACGCCATCCATCGACGGCAGGTCGAACATCGTGTCCAGCAGGATGTTTTCCATGATCGACCTGAGGCCGCGGGCGCCGGTCTTGCGCTCGATCGCCTTCTTGGCGGTCGCGACGAGCGCGTCGTCGGTGTAGCTGAGCTTCACGTCCTCCATGTCGAACAGCTTCTGATACTGTTTGACCAGGGCGTTCTTGGGCTCGCGCAGGATCTTGACCAAAGCCTCGGTGTCGAGGTCCTCGAGCGTGGCGATCACCGGCAGGCGGCCGACGAACTCGGGGATCAGGCCGAATTTGAGGAGATCCTCGGGCTCGGTGTGCCTGAGCACCTCGCCGGTCCGGCGCTCGTCGGGCGCGGCGACATGGGCGCCGAAGCCGATCGATTTGCCTTCGAGCCGGTCGCCGATGATCTTTTCCAGCCCCGCGAAGGCGCCGCCGCAGATGAACAGGATGTTGGTCGTATCGACCTGAAGGAATTCCTGCTGCGGGTGCTTGCGCCCGCCCTGGGGCGGGACGGAGGCGGTGGTGCCTTCCATGAGCTTGAGAAGCGCCTGCTGGACGCCCTCGCCCGACACGTCGCGGGTGATCGAAGGGTTGTCCGACTTGCGGCTGATCTTGTCGATCTCGTCGATATAGACGATGCCGCGCTGCGCCCGCTCGACGTTGTAGTCGGAGGCCTGCAGCAGCTTGAGGATGATGTTCTCGACGTCCTCGCCGACATAGCCCGCTTCGGTGAGCGTCGTCGCGTCGGCCATCGTGAAGGGGACGTCGAGGATCCGCGCCAGCGTCTGGGCCAGCAGCGTCTTGCCGCAGCCGGTCGGCCCGACGAGCAGGATGTTGGACTTGGCGAGCTCGACGTCGCCGCCCTTGGCGCCGTGGGCGAGGCGTTTGTAATGGTTGTGCACCGCGACTGAGAGCACGCGCTTGGCGTGATCCTGGCCGATCACGTAATCGTCGAGCACCTTGCAGATCTCGGCCGGCGTTGGAACGCCGTCGCGGGTCTTCACCAGCGCCGACTTGGTCTCCTCGCGGATGATGTCGTTGCACAGCTCGACGCATTCGTCGCAGATGAACACCGTCGGGCCGGCGATCAGCTTCCTGACCTCATGCTGCGATTTGCCGCAGAAGGAGCAGTAGAGCGTGCTCTTGCTGTCGCCGCCGCTGAGCTTGGTCATAATCTTCCTTCGAGGCCGCGAGCGGCCCCGCCTTCCCTTTCACCGGCATCCTGACGGCAAACTAGCACAATCACAATGGCCTAATGTTTAACATGCCCCAGCCCGCGAGAGACGGGAGTGGCGGGAGTGCCCGGAGCGTGGATTTGTTCCGTGGGCCGCCCCCCTAGTTCCTCATGTGGCCCCCCGCCGCAGTGCCGACAAGAGGCAATGGACGACCGGGCGCTCTGCAGTCGTCTCATGCGCCGCTGCGCGACTCCTTGCCCAGGTCAGATGAAGGCGACGAAGTCTGCGTTCGACAGCACCGACCCTGGGGTCACCGTGGCGAACAGTATTTGCGCCGCCGTGCCGGTCCCGTCAGCGTCGTAGTAGATGCTTCCGGTAGCCTGGTCATAGATGATCCGGTCGCTTTGGTCGCCAGCCGACGTGCCGATTCGGAAAGCACCGGCCGCGAGGGTCCCGTCGGCGGCAATGCCCGCGAAAACCTCCCTGTAGAGCCCGATGACATCGACGCCCGTGACGAAGTCCAGCAGCCGGTCGACATTGGTCGTGGCGTCGAGCGCGGTGGCAAAGAAAAAGCCGTCGTTCGACGCCCCGCCCTCAAGCGTGTCGTTGCCGGCGCCGCCATGGAGCAAATCGGCGCCGTCGCCACCGCTCAGCACGTCATCGCCGTCGGCGCCGTCCAGATAATTGGTGCCGGCATTGCCGATCAGCCTGTTGTCGAACTCGTTCCCGATCAGGTCGATGACGACCCCAGAGGTGGGGTCGGCGGTCTCGAGAGTCTCGACCCGTACGCCCGCCGCCAGCGCGTAGCTGACCGATGTCTTCGCAACGTCGATGCTTCCGGTCGTCGCGGTCTCTATGATGGTGTCGGCCGCCTGATCGAGAATGTAGGTGTCGTTGCCGCCCCCTCCGCTCATAGTATCTATGCCGTAGCTGCCGTCGAGAATATTAGCGCCCTCGTTGCCGATGAGATTGTTGTCGTATTGATTACCGGTAAGGTTGATCGCCGCGGTTCCGGCAGCATTGGACGTCATCAACGTTTCGACGGGGGTCTCAGGAAGGATATAGCTGATGGATGTGATCACGGTGTCCGCGCCACCATTCGAGGCGGATTCGTAGATCTCGTCCAGGGCGTTATCGACGATGTAGGTGTCGTCGCCGGCCTGGCCTTCCATCCTGTCGGCTCCCGCCTTGCCGTCGAGCCGATTGGCGCCGCTGTTGCCGGACAGGACGTTCGCGGCGGAGTTGCCCGTGGCGCTGAGATCGGCCGTGCCTTGCAGAATGAGATCTTCTACGTTGTCGGGAAGGACGTAACTGACCTTCGCGAAGACGTGGTCATGGCCCCCGTTCGCGGCTTCAATGACCAGATCGTCAGGGGTCGCCGAAGAGCTGGTATAGGTGTCCACGACGTAACCGTCGTCGCCGGCCCCGCCGGTCATCCTGTCCGCGCCTCCCCCACCGTCCAGAAAATTACCGCCGGCATTCCCGACGAGGCTGTTGGCGAATTCGTTGCCGGTAAGCGACAGGTCCTGCGTACCGGAAGCGTCGGTCGTCGTGAGGGTTTCGACCCGAACTCCGGCACCGAGAGTGTAACTCCTAGAGGCCCGTGCGATGTCGAGGCTTCCGCTCGTGGCGGTTTCCACGATGACGTCGGCAGCATTGTCCAGGATGTAGACGTCGTTGCCGTCGCCGCCGGAGAGGATGTCGGCCCCTTCCCCGCCATCGAGGGTGTTTGCGCCTGCATTACCCACGATCCTGTTGGCGAAGGCGTTGCCGGTGAGCCTGATCGCGGCGGTTCCCAAAGCGTCGGCGGTCGCCAGCTTCTCGACCTGGGCGCCCGCGGACAGGGTGTAGTTGAGCGAGGCCAGCACCGTGTCGAACCCCTGATCTTGATATTCGGCTATCAGGTCGAGGGCATTGTCGACGAGGTAAAGGTCGTTCCCCCCGCCTCCGTACATCTGATCGGCCCCACCCTTGCCGTCCAGCGTATTGGCCCCCGCATTGCCAAAGATGAGGTTGGCCTGTTCATTCCCCGCCAGCTTCAGCGGGGCAGTCCCGGCTCCATCAATCGTTCCCAGGGACTCGACCTGGCTTCCCGCGGCCAGGGTCAAGCTCACCGACGTCAGCACCATGTCACTGCCCGCACCGGCTGCTTCAATGACTTTGTCGAGCACGTTGTCGACGATGTAGACGTCGTTGCCGAGCCCGCCCTTCATCGTGTCCGCGCCGCCTTTGCCGTCCAGCCGATTGTCTCCGTAATTGCCGGTAAGGACGTTCGCGATCCCATTGCCCGTGAGGCTGGAGCCGGAGATGGCCGTGAGGTTTTCGACATTGTCTGGAAGGGTGTAGCTAATTGTCGCCAGGACCTCATCGATGCCGGCATTGGCGCCTTCGATCACTAGCTGCTGCGAGTACTTAACGAGGTATGTGTCGTTGCCCAGGCCTCCGATCATGGTACCGGCGTCGAGGCGGTTGTCGGCGGAATTGCCGACGATGGTGGTGAGACTGCTGGCGGTGCCGTTGAGGGCCCCGCCGACAAGAAATATCTTTTCGACCCAAGCCGCTGTTTGGAAGCTGACCGAGGCGTAGACGATGTCATTCTTCGAGGTGGTCGAATATTCTTCGACCGAATCGCCCGGATCATCGACGTAGTAGATGTCGTCGCCGTCCCCGCCGTCCATGAAATCGGCGCCCTCTTTCCCGTCGAGGACGTTGGGGCCGTAGTTACCGTTCAATCTATTGGCGAGTTCGTTGCCCGTGAGGTTCAACGCCGTCGTTGCGAAGCGGTCGGCGGCTTCGAGCACCTCGACGAGGACACCCGCACCCAATGTGTAGCTGACTGAAGTCTTCGCACGGTCGTAGCTGCCGGCGGTCGCGGTCTCGACGATCTTGTCCAGGCGGTTGTCGATCAGATAAGTGTCGAAGCCATCGCCGCCGGCCATGGTGTCGGCACCGCCCTTGCCGTCCAGGATGTTGGCCGCGCTATTCCCGGTGAGGCTATTGGCAAGCTCGTTGCCGGTGCCGTTGATGGCGGCCGTGCCCGTCAACAGCAGATTTTCGACGTTCGCAGGCAGCACGTAAGTGACGGAGCTTTCGACGGTGTCGGTGCCGCCATTCACGCCCTCGACCACGATGTCGTCGGGCGAGGACGCCGCAAGGGTCCAGGTGTCCACGACATAGGTGTCGTTCCCGGCCCCTCCTGTCATCGTGTCCGCGCCTGCCTGGCCGTCGAGACGGTTATTTCCGCCGTTACCTCTCAGGCTGTTGACCAGCGCATTTCCGGTGGCTGCGAGGGCAGCATTGCCGGTGAGGATCAGATTCTCGACATTTGCCGTCAGCGCATAGCTCACCGAGCTCACCACCGTGTCGGTGCCGCTATTTATCGCTTCGATCACGATATCGCCCGGTGTCGCCCCGGACGGTGACGAGCTGTCTACGACATAGGTGTCGTTGCCCGCGCCGCCCCTCATTGTGTCTGCTCCGGCCTTGCCGTCGAGCCGGTTGGCGGCGCCGTTCCCGGTGAGGCCATTGGCCGCCGCGTTTCCGGCGCCGTCGATGGCGCCGAGGCCCGTCAGAACGAGGTTTTCGATTTCGTTGGGGAGAGTGAACGTCACCGAGCTCAGCACGACGTCCGTGCCGCCGGACGCCGCTTCGACGGCATGGTCGGCGGAGTTGTCGACGACATAGGTGTCATTGCCGGCGAACCCGGTCATCGTGTCGGCACCGGCCTGGCCGTCGAGCCGGTTGTCCGCGCCATTGCCCCTCAGGTTGTTGACCAGGCCGTTGCCGGTGCCGTTGATCGCCGCCGCGCCGGCGAGGAGCAGATTCTCGACATTCGCCGGCAGAACATAGGTCACTGAGCTGACGACGGTGTCCACCCCCTCGCCGAGCTCTTCCACGACGACATCGTCGGCCGTTGCCGTCGAGACCGTCCAGGTGTCCACGACATAGATGTCGTTTCCGGCACCGCCCCTCATCGTGTCGGCCCCGGCGAGGCCGTCGAGTCGATTGGCAGCTCCGTTGCCGGTGAGGCTGTTGGCCAAACTATTGCCGGTACCGCCGATCGCCGCGTCGCCGGTCAGCACCAGGTTTTCGACGTTGGCTGCCAGCCCATAAGTCACGGAGCTTTCGACGGTATCGACGCCGCCTGCGCTGCCTTCGATCACATTGTCGCGCGGCTTCGCCGGATCGGCGGCCCACCGGTCCACGACATAGGTGTCGTTGCCGAGGCCGCCGCGCATCGTATCCCCCCCGCCGGCGCCGTCGAGGCGGTCGTCGCCCTTATTGCCAGCGAGCTGGTTGTCGAGCACGTTGCCGGTGAGCTGCTGCCCCTCTGACGCGGTGCCGGCGAGGTTTTCGACGTTAGCGAGCGCGGCGATCGAGTAGATCGCGAGCCCGGTGCGCACTTCGTCAAGGCCCTCGCCGGCATTTTCCTCGATGACATCGCCGCTGCTGTCGACGACATAAACGTCGTTGCCGGCGCGGCCGGCGAGGTGATCGTTGCCCGCGCCCCCGTCGAGCCGGTCGTCCCCTGCCCCGGTGCTGAAGTGATCCGCGGCGCTGCCGGCGGTGACGAAGAGGCGCTCGACGTTGCGGAAGCCTACGCGGGCGCCGCCGCCGCTGGAATCGTAAGCGAAGTCGTAACCCGCTGCTGCCGAATCCACGAGCGGGGTTGTCAGAAACCCATAGTCGACGAAGAGGATGTCGAGGCCCGTCCCTCCGTCGACCAGGTCGTCCCCCAAGCTGACGTGGATCTCGTCGCCGCCGCCCAAGGCGTCGATGACGTCGTCGCCGGCGGTGTCGTACACTATGTCCTTTTGGGCGGTCGGCACATTTCCCCCGGTCGCTACGGCGCGCGTCTTTCTTCCTGCGGCCGCAAGACCGGAGCCGAATCCAGCGCCCCCACTCGCCGAACAGAACGGCAAGATTAGAGCAGCTTATCTCAAGAATCGTCCCTGTCCAGCGGTAAGTGTCGGCTTCGTCCCGGAACGATCAACGGCGTGCCGCGCGCGCCGTGTCGCTAACGGGTCCCGTCTGACAGCCGCTTCGTCATCGCATAATTGTGGATGGCGACGCCGCGGATGGCGAAGTCGCGGCGGTGGTCGACGGTGAAGCCCTTGCGCTCGAGCAGTCGGCGGGCGGACTCACTGGCTTCAACATAGAGCCGCTGAATCCCGCGCTCGCGGGCGGCGCGTTCGAGCGCGTCGTAGAGGGCGGAGGCGATCCCGGTGCCCGCGGCGTCGGGGCGGCAGTAGAGATGGTCGATATGCCCGTCCGGCTCCACGTCGCCGTAGGCGAGCGGCGCCCCGGCCTCGTCGACCGCCACCAGCAGCAGCCGGCCGTCGCCAGCGCGCGCGATGAACGCCTCCGCGTCGGGCGGCGCCGGGCTCCAGGCGGCAAGCTGCTCAGGCGCGTAATCGCGGCAGGCGATCTCGTGCACCGCGGCGTGGAACAGCCGCGCGAGCGCCGGAGCGTCTTCGGGCTCGAATGGACGGATGCGCATGATTTCGACGCTATTGCCGAGGGCCCGTGTCGGCAACACCGTCAGCGCGGAGCCGGAGTCGCGTTCCAACTCCTCATCTCGGCGATGAGCGACAACTTGGCTTGCGCGTTGCTGCGAAGGGCTTCTCTGCTGCTCTCGTCGAGACTGCGATCGCCTGGCGAGGCCTGAAGAACATCGCGGTACGCCGCAGCGGCTTCACGCAGCCGGCCGGCGCTGAGATAGCCTTCGGCAAGACTGTCGAGCAAGTTGCTGTCGCCGGGATGCAGCCGGACGTTGCGCCGGAAGGTCTCGATCGCCCGGTCCATTCTCTGCCATTCCAGCAGCCGGTATCCGGCGGCGTTGAGCAAGGCCTTGTCGGCCGCATGGGGACGCGCGGCGAGCGTGGCGGCAAGGCCGTCCCTGGCGATCAGGAAGGCGAGCTCTTCGCCCGAAAGCGGCACCGGCCGAGGCGGAAGGTGGACGAACTGCTCGACCAGCCCCGCATGCGTTTCGGGAGCGGCGGCAGCTCGCAGCGCCTGATCGATGTCGCCGTGCGTCGCGAAGGTCGCGTCGAGAAAAGCGAGGAGCGTGCGCGCGACCAGCTCGTAGACGCGGCTCGCATGCGCGGGGGTTCGGCCGGCTATGTCGGTCGGAAAGTTCATCGCGATCATCGGAAAGCTGGTGAAGTCGGAATGGGCGACCCCGCTGAACAGCAACTGATAGCGATCGGCATGTTCGAGCGCAGACAGCGACGACGAATCCAGCTCGTCGTTCGCAGCCCTGCGCAGGTCGAGCCACGGCACGCGCAGGTTGCGGACAGTGTAGAAGGCGGAGCCGGTGAGCGTCGGCGCCAGCTGCCGGGCGCCGTTGGAGGCATCGAGCCCAACCACCGCATCGACCCGACTGTCCCGCATGGCCGAGATCACTGAGGAAACGCCGCCCATGCTGTGGCCGATCAGCGCCACCTTGTCCTGGTCGGCGAACGGCAGCCGGCGAACGGCGGCAAGGGCGAACTCGGTGTCGCGCATCTGGGTTTCGAGGCTCACCGGATCGATGCCGAACTCGAGCCGCATCGACGTGGTGCCGAGCTGTGGGACGGTGACGACGACATAACCGTGAGAGGCGAGATATTCGCAGAGAACGAAATTGCCGTGCTGAAGGTAGGCGTTCAGCCCCGGAGTGTAGCCGATCAGGGGGAAGCGGCCGGTAGCCGGCGGCGCGTCGCGCAAGGCGGCCGAAGGAGAGCGCATCAGGTGGGCCACGGCCGAGCGGCCGCGCATGATGCGGCGGAGCAGATTGAGCTCCCGCTGCGCCAGGACAGCGTTCAGTTCGCCGAAGACGCCGCTTCCGGCGATGTGGACATAGTCGCCGTAGCGCATCGGCGCAGGCCCAGCCGCGCCCGCGGGGTACCAGACGCTGATCCGGACCGGGCGCGCCGAGGGCCCCGGAATTACACGCCCGTCGGGCGCGCGTTCGGGGCGCCAGCTCCTGGAGTCGTCGAAGGTCTCGATCACTTGGAAGCCGACGGCATGCGGTCCCGGCTCAAGCGTGCCCCACAAGGGGATCGCGCTAGAGCTCGTCGCCGGTGCATCGGGCGCAGCAAGGGCCGAGGTCCCGCCCGGCGAGACCAGCAGCAAGAGAAAGGCCGCCACTGCGGCAAAACGACTCATCTTCTTCCCTCGCGCAGAAAGCGAGGATCTGCATCGCATCGTGGGCCGAGGGCGGATAGGACGTACCTAGCGCATGGACGGGATTAAGGCGCGGTCGCGGCTCTCGCTTCGCCGGGCGTCATGCCGGTGGTCTGCTTCAAGACCCGCGACATGTGGCTCTGGTCGTAGAAGCCTGCTTCGGCGGCCACGTGGCTGAGGCTCAGCGTCGAGCCGCGAAGCAGTTCCAGGGCGCGCTCGACGCGCAGCCGCCGCGCGTATCCGCCAACGCTTATGCCCTGCGAGCGCCGGAACGTCCTGGCGAGGTGAACGGGATGCACGCCCACCGCCCCGGCGATCTGGGCGAGACTGAGCCGCCTCGGCGGCTCGCTGTGAAGGATTTCGAGCGTGCGTTTCAGCCAGGCCGGCTCGGTGCGATAGACACGGCCCCGCCCGCGCGACTGGTTCACCAGCAGCTGAAGCACCCGGCTTTCGACCGAAATCGGGCTGAGGGCGTCGCGAGGGTCGAGTTCGCGAAGGATCGCGGCATATTCGATGAAGCTGGGCCTCGCCGGGCAGACGACCGGCTGCCCGAGCACATCGGCAAAGTGGCGGAGCACCGTCTCATCCTCCACTTCGATCAGCAGGCATCGCGCGCCCTCGGCTCCAAAGGCGTTGGAATGGGCCTCCCCGGGAGGCTTCGCGACAAAAGTGTGAGCGACAAACCCGGCCGATTCGCCGCTGAACGTCTCCCGATAAACGCCGCCCAGGACGATGTTCACCGATGCCCGCTCGTGCGCGTGCCTGCCGACGCTGAAGTGCGGCCCGTGCTCAGTCGTCGAAACGACGAACGGCCCGGCCCGCAGCGGGTGCCGCTGCAGCCCGTGCGTCCCGCCTTCGAGGGGCCCGCTCACCAATGGCTCCGAACAGCCGGGTTGTGCCTGGACCTGCCTCAGGCCGCGCGGACGGCCGCTTCCTCGTCCGCCGGCGCGGGGCGGCGCTCGAAGACTTCGTCGACAAGGCCGAAATCCTTGGCCTCCATCGCCGAGAAGAATTTGTCGCGCTCGACGTTCTTCTCGATCTCCTCGAGCGTGCGGCCGGTATATTGGGCCATCAGCTCGTTCATCCGGTGGCGGATGCGGAGGATCTCGCGGGCCTGGATCTCGATGTCGCTGGCCATGCCCTGGGCGCCGCCGGACGGCTGGTGGATCATGATCCGAGCGTTGGTGAGCGCGACCCGCATTCCCGGCTCGCCGGCGGAAAGCAGGAAGGCGCCCATCGAGGCGGCCTGGCCAATGCAGACGGTGCCGACCTTCGGGCGGATGTACTGCATGGTGTCGTGGATCGCCATTCCGGCCGTGACGACGCCGCCCGGCGAGTTGATGTACATGTAGATGTCTTTTTTGGGGTTCTCGCTCTCGAGATAGAGGAGCTGGGCGGTGATCAGCGTCGCCATATGGTCCTCGACCGGGCCGGTCACGAACACGATCCGCTCGCGCAGCAGCCGCGAATAGATGTCGAAGCTGCGCTCGCCCCGGTTCGATTGCTCGATGACGATGGGGACGAGGCCGGCGGTGAGGTCTTTGTGATCGGGCACGGGATGGTCCTCGAAGTTGGATGTGGTCCCCACATCGGCCCTTAGGCAGGGACGTTCAAGAGCTTCATCGGCGCCGTGGCCCCGGACGCGCCCACCCTGGAGCGCCGAAGCGCCTTGCGATTGGCGATGGCTTGCGGCACGGTGGCTCCGGGATGCGGGGAGTCGGGGCATGAAGCATTACCGCGTGAACAAGCTGGCCGCGCCCGGCGGGGCCGTCGTCAAGCGCAAGGACATCCTTGCCAAGGACGACCGCGAAGCCGTGGAGCGGGCGCGGGAGGACGAGGACTGCCCGGTCTGCGACGTGTGGCGCGAGGGGCAGCAGGTCGGCTCGATCACCTGAGTCCGCGCGTCGCGCAGGCTTGTCGCGCCGTTCCCGCGGCAGCCGGAGATCTGCAGCCCAAAAATTTAATGTGGATCAATCCGGCGTCGCCGACCGTTGGAGGGGAAGCAAAGGAATTGCCCATCCCCGACAAGGAAAGCCGAATGGCGCGGCGCGACCGCCAGACCGGCGAACTCGAAGCGAACCAGGAAGATCTTCGCCACAGCATCGCCGAGAGCAAAAGGCTCGCCGACGAAGCCGACGCGATGATCCGGCGCCACCGCGACGAATGCGACGCCGTGGAAAAGGGCGGCTGACCTTCAGCGGCGCCGGCGGCGGCTGACCGGCCTGCGGTGCGCGGTTGCCCTAAGGCCGCCCTTCGAGGCTCGGATCGTGGGGCGGAAGCACGCTGGGCTCGCCGCCGACGATCACCGGCTCGGTCGCGCCGTAGCGCCCCTGCTGCCAGCGGATCTGGCCGACATAGAGGCAGCGCTTGAACGGGCCCTGGTCGCGCTGGGTGTCGGGATCGCGATTCCAGCCGTGGAAGAAGACGTAGCTGCGCCGGCCCAGCTCAAGCACGGCCTGGTGGCCGGGCCCGATCAGCGGCGTCTCGCGGTGCGACCACAGGATCGGGTTCATGCCGGGATCGGTGCAGGGCCCGCGCGGGCTGGCGCAGCGCAGATAGCCGACCGCGTAATTGCGGTTGCCGAAGAAGTTGCCGGTGAAGAACAGGAAATAATCGGCGCCGCGGCGGACCATCGTCGGCGCCTCGACGACGCGCCATTCCCAATCGTCCTCGCGGCCTGGAGAATCGTTGCTGGCGACCAGCCGCGTGGGCACGCCGAGCGTTGCCAGACCGTCTGGGGCGAGCCCCTGGACCCAGATCGCCGAGCCGGCGCTGCAGCAGTTCGAATCCTCCTTGAAGTAGAGATAGAGCGAGCCGCCAGGGTCGCGGAAGGGATGGGCGTCGATCGCGCCCGAAGCGAAGTCGGCGCAGACCAGAGGCGTGTCGATGCCGCGGAACGGGCCGTCGGGCCGGTCGGCGACGGCCGCGCCGAGACACTGGCGCTGGAGCACTCGCGGCCCCTCGGGCGGAGTTTCGGTCCGCGTGAAGCCGGCGTGGCGGGCGTTGAAATAGAGGACGTAGCGGCCCTCGACCTGCATCGCCTCGGGCGCCCAGACCTGCGGATGGCTGCGGTCGACCCAGGCGGGGAGGTTCGCCGCCGGCAGCGCCTCGGCCGGAGCGCTCCAGCGGGTGAGGTCGCCGGAGCGGACGAGCTGGACGTTGCCGCCAGCCACGCCGGTGCCGTAAGCGTAAAAGGTGCGGCCGAAGCGGGCGACGAACGGGTCGGGGAAATCCGCGTCGAGGATCAGGTTGGGCTGCTGCGCGCCGAGCCGGGCGAGCGCGCCCCCCTGCCCCGGCGGTCCCGGACAAGCCGGCGCCTGCGCCAGACCGGGGCTCGAGCCTAGCAAAGCGGCGATGGCGAGCGTTCGAGCGGCGAGGCCGGGCGTGGACACCCGACTGTGCTGGCCGCTTCGGCTCCGCTTGTCGAGAGCGTTGGCTATTGCGCGTTCTGCGGCAGGCCGTCGCTGATGTCGTAATAATCGCCTTTGTCGGCGGTGAAGATGTGCTTGGCGAGACGGGTGCCGGTCGGCGGGTCGAAGGCGCCCATGGCGATGGCGATCCAGCCCTTGCCGATCGGCTCCCAGAACAACACCGAGCCGCAGGTCGCGCAAAAGCCGCGCCGCACCCGCTCCGACGAGCGGTACCAGGTCACCTTGTCCTCGCCGGCGATCGTCACCGCCTCGCGCGACAGGTCGGTCGAGGCCCAGTAATGGCCGGACTGGCGGCGGCATTGGGAGCAGTGGCAGGCGTCGGGCGGGCGCAGCTCGCCGGCCACTTCGAAGCTCACAGCGCCGCACAGGCAGGATCCCTTAGGCATGCTGCTCCCGGGGCGTGGGGCGGGCGTGCCGAAGCCGCCCGCCCTTCGCTCTTCTCTACATCCGCACCGTCGCGCGGGCGTACACGAAGCGGCCCGGCACGTCGTAGGTGGTGGGCTCGAGATTGTTGATGCCACAGGTGAAGCAGGGCGGCGGATCTTCGCCGAACAGGTTGTTCACCCCGATCGCGAAGCCGAACCGCTCGCCCACTTCCCACCTGAGCTGCATGTCGGTGTAGAAGGTGGCGCCCATGCGGTTGCCGTTGGCTTCGTCGACATGGCCGATATAGCGGCCGGTCAGCGAGGCGCCGAAGCTGTCCAGCGTCCAGTCGAGGATCGCCGTCGACTTGGAGCGCGGGAAGGCCTGGTCGGGGCTGCCCTGCTCCGTCCCCTCGCGCTCGATGACCGTGAAGCCTTCGGTCGCCGGGACGGTGACGGTGTAGTTCATCAGGTAAGTGTTGGTCCAGAACAGGCCGAACGTTCCCATCCCGGTATCGCCGGTGCGGAAATTGACCGTGGCGTCGATGCCGTTGGTCTCGATGCTGGCGATGTTCTGGAGGAAGCCGCGGATCTGCGAGATCTGGCCCGACGCGGTGCGGCTGATCGCGGCGCAGCTCAGCGGGTCGGCCGCGACGGCGCAGCGTCCGAGCAGCACTTCAGCGTCGATGGCCTGGATCGCGCCGTCGACCGTGATGTCGAAATAATTGGCCTCGAGCGACAGGCGCGGCGCGAAGGACGGCCGCCAGACGGCACCGAACACCCAGCTTTCCGAAGTTTCGGGGCGCAGTTCCTCATTGCCGCCCGTCAGCACCGAAATCTGCGAATTGAGCTGGGCGTAGCTGCCGTTGGCCGGAACGCCCTGGGCGATGCAGTTCGCGCGGACCGTCGTGTTGTTGTTGAAGTTCTGCGGCGCCGTGCTGCCCTGCGAACAGGGGTCGGCGACTTCCTGGTCAAAGCGCGACGGCGTGCCGAACAGCTCGCCGATGCTGGGCGCGCGGAAGCCTTCGGCCCAGCTGCCGCGGAACAGCAAATTCTCGACCGGCTCCCAGTTGGCGCCGGCGCTGAACGTGGTCGTCGAGCCCGAGGTAGAATAGTCGGAATACCGGGCCGCTCCGGTCAGCTCGAGGCGCTGGAAGAAGGGCATGTCGCCGAGCAAAGGCAGGCGAAGCTCGGCAAAGGCCTCGTCGACGTTGAAGCCGCCGCGAGTGGGAAGCGCCGGGATGTCGGAGCCGAGGCCGGCGGCGACGATCGGGTCGGGATCGAAGCGTCCCTTCTGGTCGCGATGCTCGACTCCGAGGGCGATGGCGGCGGTGCCGCCGGGCAGCTCGAAGAGGCCGCCGCTGATGTTGGCGGAGGCGTCCCACAGCCGCTGGCGGCTGCTGTCGCGCTGCTCGAAGGCGACATAATTGTACATGGCGTCGGTGATGGAGCCGGCGCCGCCGAAGATGTTGAACGGCACGCACGGCGCGGTGCAGTTCGCGACCGGGCCGAGAGCGCGGGCCAGGTTCGCGGCGTTGATGTTGCCCTGCACCTGCTGCTCGGCGCGGTTGCGGCCCCACACGCCGTTCACGTCCCAGTACCAGTCGTGGCCCAGCACCTCGAACGAACCGTCGAGCGTGGCGGACCCGTAATAGGTGTCGACCTGCTGGTCGTAGCGGCGCGGGCCGCCTTCCACGACGCGCCGGCCGATGAAGGCGTAGGTGGACTCGTCCTCAGGCGTGTTGGGATCGTCGCCGCGCAGCGTGGTGCCGAACGGGTTGAACGGGTTGGTGACGTCGATCTGGATCGTGTCCAGCAGGTTGCCGTTGCCCGCGTCCGGGCCGACGAACAAAGGCAGCGGCGCCGCCTGGTTGCGCGAGTTGCGGCGGTTGTAGAGGGCGCGCACCGTCAGGTTGGCGGTCTCGCCAAGCTCCTGAGTCAGAGTCGCGAAGGCGCCGTAACGCTCCAGCGGAATCTGCTGCAGGTTGTACGGCGCGAAGTTGAAGCGGTCGGGCGTGGTGAACCCACGATAGTCGGCAAGCGTCGGCTTCCGCCCGATCACCGGCGCGATCAGAGTCAGGTTCTGGCCCAGCACGATGAAGCGCCCGAGCGGCGTGCCCGAGCTGCAGGTCGCGTCGCAGGCGGTCGCGCCGGGCGTCGGGAACAGCGACAGCTGCCGGCTGCCGGCGCTGACCTCGTCCTGGCGCACATAATGGCCGCCGACGACGATTCGTGTGGTGTCGCTGGCGCTGCCCGAGCCCCAGCTCAGCTGATAGTTCTGGGTGAAGCCGTCGCCCTCGACGAAGCCGCCGGCCTGGACGGAGCCGCGCAGGCCCTCCTGCTGCGACAGGGTGATGATGTTGACGACGCCGGCAATCGCGTCCGAGCCGTAGATCGCGCCGGCGCCCGCCTGGAGCACCTCGATTCGCTCGATCATGTTCTCCGGAATCGCGTTGAGGTCGGTCGAGCCGGGGACTCCGCTCGCCGAGGCGGCGTTTACGAAGCGAAGGCCATCGACCAGCACCAGAGTGCGGCGCGAGCCCAGATAACGCAGGTCCACCTCGGCCGCGCCGGCGCCGACGCCGCCGCCGTCGGGCGGGTTGCCGAAATTGCCGCTATTGTTGAACCGGCTGTTGAGCGCGCCGCCCGAGCTGGGCAGGCGCTGCAGGACTTCCGCCGTAGAGGTGAGGCCGGTGCGGTCGATGTCCTGACGGTCGACGAACACGACCGGCTGGTCCTGGTCGAGCGGGTCGCGGCGAATGCGCGAGCCGGTAACGACGATCGCCCCGCCCTCCTCCGTCTCCGC
>DASZEO010000128.1:0-3132 GCA_035940755.1 Allosphingosinicella sp.
ATAGTGACGCTGACGATCGGGACGTAGAGAGTCTCGGCACCCGCCGCCGAAGCTGTCAGCAGCGCGGCGGCGGCAACAAAGATTCGCGGCAAGCTCACTGCGCGGCCCGCGGGAAGGCAGGGAGCTTGGCGATGTCGTCCGGCTCGTGCTGGATGATGACGCGAGCGTGCAGATTGCGCGCGATCCGGTCGAACCGGTCCATCGAAGCGAGCGTGTCGGCGCGGTTGTGGTTGAACGGCGGCACGCCGCGGTTCCGCACTTGCTCGGTGAAGTGATAGAGGTCGCCGGTCAGCAGGACCGGCCCTGACGACAGCCGGACGAGCAGGCTGTGGTGGCCGGGCGTGTGCCCCGGCGTCGAGAGCATGACCACGCTGCCGTCGCCGAACACGTCATGGTCGCCGTCAACG
The DNA here is from genome assembly GCA_035940755.1 of Allosphingosinicella sp. Classification (GTDB taxonomy): domain Bacteria; phylum Pseudomonadota; class Alphaproteobacteria; order Sphingomonadales; family Sphingomonadaceae; genus Allosphingosinicella. Next base: position 408 of record DASZEO010000128.1, read on the forward strand.
GCGTCGACCTGGCCCCCGCCGGTCAGCCAGTGCGCCAGCGCGGCAGCCGAATCGGGATCGGGCGGCGGGCTGGTGCGGAGCAGGTCGAGATCCGCGCGGCCGATCAGCAGCCGAGCCTGCGGGAAGCGCGGCGCCTGGCCCAGATGATCGAAATGCCAGTGGCTGATGCCGACCAGCTCGATCTGCTCAGGACTGATGTCGATCTGGCGGAGCTGCTCGGCAATCGTGTGCGTCAGCCGAAGCGTCATCGTCTCGTTCGTCATCGGATGGCCGATCAGCGCGTCGCTGAGGCCGGTGTCCCACAGCAGCAGGCGGTCGCCGTGCCGGATCAGATAGCAGCTGTCGGCAATCTCCTTCGGCCCCGGCGGATATTGGAAGGTGTCGGAGAAGAAGGCGCCGTATTGATTGATAACGAAGGATCCGCAGTCGAGCCGCCACAGCAAGATCTGGGGCGGCGGCGGAGATGCCGGCGCCTGGAGTCCCACGAGCGCCATCCACGTCGTGGCAAGGGCAAAAGCGCGCTTGAGCATCTCTCATCCCCTCCGTCGTTGCGCTCGCGGGCGAGGCTAGCTTTCGAATCTCGCCGTCGTCTTGGCGGCGACTTCCTCCGCGGTAACGCCCGGCGCCAGCTCGATGAGCCGGAAAGCGCTGTCATGGTCGGGGCGGTGGAAGACGCAAAGGTCGGTGATGATCATGTCGACCACGTTCTTTCCCGTCAGCGGCAACGTGCACTCCGGGATGAACTTCGGGTCGCCGTTCTTCGACACATGCTCCATTACGACGATGATCTTCTTCACGCCGGCAACGAGGTCCATGGCCCCGCCCATGCCCTTCACCATCTTGCCGGGGATCATCCAGTTGGCGATGTCGCCTTTCTCGCTGACCTCCATCGCCCCGAGCACGGTGAGGTCGATGTGCCCGCCGCGGATCATTCCGAAGCTGAAGGCGGAGTCGAAATAGCTCGACGGGGGCAGCTGGCTGATCGTCTGCTTGCCGGCGTTGATCAGGTCCGGATCGACCTCGTCATCATAGGGAAACGGCCCAATCCCGAGCATGCCGTTCTCGGATTGGAGCGTCACCTCCATCCCCGCCGGAATGTTGTTCGCCACGAGCGTCGGAATGCCGATGCCGAGATTGACGTAATAGCCGTCCCTCAGCTCCTTCGCCGCCCGCGCGGCCATCTGGTTGCGATCCCAGGCCATTATGCCGCCTCCCGCTGCCGCACGGTGCGGAATTCGATCTTCTTGTCGTACGGTGCGCCGAGGATCATCCGCTTCACGTAGATGCTCGGCAGGTGGATGCAGTCGGGATCGATCGTTCCGACCGGGACGATCTCCTCGACCTCGGCGACGCAGATGCGGCCCGCCGTCGCCATCGGCAGGTTGAAGTTGCGCGCCGTCTTGCGGAACTGGAGGTTGCCGGCCTCGTCGGCGCGCCAGCCCTTCACGATCGACAGATCGGCGCGGATGCCGCGCTCGAGGATGTAGGTCTCGCCGTCGAAATCCTTATGCTCCTTCCCCTCGGCGACGATCGTCCCGACGCCGGTCTTGGTGTAGAAGCCCGGAATTCCCGCGCCGCCCGCCCGGCAGCGCTCAGCCAGCGTGCCCTGCGGGCAGAATTCGACCTCGAGTTCGCCCGCCAGATATTGCCTTTCGAACTCCTTGTTCTCGCCCACGTAGGAGGAGACCATCTTGCGGATCTGGCGGGTCCTCAACAGCTTTCCCAAGCCCTCATTGTCGATCCCGGCATTGTTCGACACCACGGTGAGACCGGTGACGCCGCTGTCGCGGACCGCGTCGATCAGGCGCTCGGGAATGCCGCACAGGCCGAAGCCGCCGGCGCAGATCGTCATGTCGTCGAACAGCAGCCCGTCGAGCGCCGCCGCCGCATCGGGATAGATTTTCTTCATCGCCGCTCCTCGCGCAGTCGGCGGAGCGATAAGCGCGCGCTGCCGCCGCGGTCAAGGGAACCTGAACCGGCTTTCAACTTCTAGGCGGCGAGGCGAAGTGAGGAGATCGTTCGGGTCCCGGCCGACGTGGCGAGCGCCGCCGCCATCCCCTCGGGAAGCAGCACCTCGTAGAGGTCCGATGTCACCTCCCCCACCTCCTCATACTCTTCTGTCACCTGCCCCACGACGCGCCCGCCCGCGGCGGCGATCAGGGGGACGGCGGCGGAATTCGGCATGGGCGCGCGAAGCGTCGTCGCATAGACGCGGCCATGGCGCTGTTCGGCGATCGTCCGGAGCGCCGCCAGCGCCAGCATCGGGGCGTGAAGCCGCGCCGCCGTCGGCGCCAGCGCGAGTTGGTCGAAATAGGCGATCCGCTCGTTCGGCGGCGGTTCCGAATGTCCCGCTCCCCAGACGATGCGATCGCGGCGCGCCCACAGCTCGCTGGCTCGCAGCACCGGATCGGGGAGCGTCACCGCGAAGCCGGACAGCTGTCCGCGGATCTCGAGCACGAGCACGTCGGCACGTTCGACGAGGAGGCGATAGCGCGCTTCGGAGCAGCCAAGCAGGAATCCGCCGCTTGGGACGGGCGCCCCCGGCCGCAGCCGCAGCGCCTCGCGGATGTCGAGCATGGCCGGAACGTCGGCCGCACAGGCGCGCCGCAGGCGGACGGTCAGGCGCTTTCTCCCGTCCATAGGACCGGCCCCCGCCGCTGGCGCGAGACGGCTTCGAACAGCGTCGCGACGTCGTCGTTCGCGGCGTGACTCGCCGGCAGCGCGT
>DASZEO010000129.1:0-2199 GCA_035940755.1 Allosphingosinicella sp.
CAAGGCCATATGCTATGTTTCCACCGGGTGGATGGCCGCGCCGGACGGCCGGGTTCGCGTCCAGGAGTAGGGTTGATGTTCAGAGTGACGGCAACAGGCCTCGGGGCCCTCGCCCTGGCGGCGGCGCTGCCCGGCGCCGCTCAGGCGGCGATCGGGCCGGACGCGGCCGCCTGCCGCCCGGGCTCGCCCGGACCGGCGCTCGTCGTCAACGTCACCGGCTTCAAGGCCCGCACCGGCAACGTCCGAGTCAACGTCTACGGCCCCGATCCGCGGCTGTTCCTCGAGCGTGGCCGCTACGTCCGGCAGATCAACCTTCGCGTGTCGGCGGGCGGCAACATGCCGATCTGCGTGCGACTGCCGCGCGCCGGCCGCTACGCGGTGGCCGTTCGCCACGACGTCGACGGCGACGGCAACGACTGGGGCGACGGCGGCGGCTTCTCGCGCAACCCGCGCCTGTCGCTGACTAACCTTCGGCCCGGCTACAACAACGTCGCCTTCAACGTCGCCGGCGGCATCCAGGGCATCACGGTCGTCCTCAATTACCGCTTCGGCCTGTCGATCCATCCGGTGAGGGGCTAGCGGAATGGCCCTGGTCGCCCTCCTGTCCAACCCGCGGGCTTCGGGCAACCAGGCGATGCTCCCGCGCGTCCGCCAGTTCTGCGCGCAGCACAAGGACATCTTCCATTACGAGGTCGAGCATGTCGACCAGATCAGCGCCGCGCTTCGCTCGATCGCCCGCGTGAAGCCCAAGGTCCTGGTCGTCAACGGCGGTGACGGGACGGTTCAGGCGACGTTGACGGAGCTCCACCAGGGCGGCCATTTCCAGGGGGCGCCGCCGCCGGTCGCGGTGCTTCCCAACGGCAAGACCAACCTCATCGCCCACGATCTCGGCGCCGACGGCGACGCGATCCGAGCGCTCGAGCGCGTGCTGGAGATCGCCCGCGCCGACGACATGCTGCCGTTCGTGGTCAACCGCGAGCTCATCTCGCTGTCCGACGGCAATCCGGGGCGCAAGCCGGTGCTCGGCATGTTCCTCGGCGGCGCCGGCCTCGCCGAGGCGATGCTCTACTGCCGCCACAAAATCTATCCGCTCGGCCTGCCCAACTGGCTCGCCCACGCCTTCGCGCTGATCCACGGCACGCTGGCGGTGCTGATCGGCCGCACCGGGCGCTTCCTGCCGACGCCGCCGCGGCCGATGACGGTCTCGGTGATGCAGCGCGGCCAGCTCCAGGGCCGCTTCGCCATCCTGATGGTGACCACTCTCCAGCGCCTGCTGTTCAGCGGCAACATGCCCGGCGCCGGCGAGCGCGCCGGCGCGATGCAGCTGGTGGTGATCGAGCGCAGCCTGCCGGCGCTGGCACGGGCGCTGTTCGCGGCGATCCGCGGCCGGCTCGGACGCTATCGGATGAGCGGCGTCCATCTCGAGCGCGGCGAGGAAATCCGGATCGAAGGCGACCATTCCAGCGTCCTGATGGACGGCGAGCTGTTCGAGGCCGAGCGCGGCCGCCCGATCGTCCTTCGCCCCACGGCGCCCATGTCGTTCCTGAGGCTCGCGGTCTGACGAAGCGTCGGCCCGGTCACGGGGCATGGCCATGAAGCATCTTCGTAAGCGCATCGTCAGAAGCGCCGACGCCACGATCATCCTGGCCCGGCCGCACGCTCGGCAACCGGAGCCATTGTCCCTTGCCTAGCGCCGCCGCGCCGTTCTAACCTGTTGAACGGGGACGATTTGGGCGGGGGCAAATATGATGAGATCCGCACTGGCCGGCGCGTGCTTCGGGTCCGCGCTCGCTCTGGCCGCCGCAGCGGGCGCCCAGACCCTGCCGACGGCAGATGCCCCGCCTGCCGCTCCTGCCGCCGCCGCCCCTGCCGCACCGGTGCCGGCGACAGGCTGCGAGCTTCATATCTGGCCCACTGAGCGGTTCCTTTCCCGAAGCTCCGGCTTCGCCTCCTTGCTCGGGGGCGGCCTTCTTCCGGCGCTGATCGACCGCGCCATCCACCGGCCCGGCGACCGCGACAACAGGGAACAGATGCGAGACTTCCTCGACAGCGCCGACCAGACGTCGGCGCTCGCCGTGATCGACCCGCAGATCCAGCTCTTCCTCCCCAATTACCGCCTGGTGCCGCACGACGAGCCGCTGGTGGCCGATCAGGAGCGGCCACGCACCCGGTATGCCGCGTCGAGCTCCCCCTGCTATG
>DASZEO010000130.1:0-3421 GCA_035940755.1 Allosphingosinicella sp.
GAAGGGAAGGAACGCCTTCTTCTCCTTGCGGTAGAGCCCCGGCGCGACGAACATCCAGAGCTGGCTGGCGATCACCGGGAAGGAGATCATCAGGGCCGCGAAGAAGGCCACTTTGATGCGAACGAAGAAGGCCTCGAAAACAGCGGTGAAGATGAGCTGGTCCTGTCCCGCCGCCACCAGCGGGTGCACGAGAACCGCGAAGATCGGCTCCGCGAAATAGAGGCAGACGCCGAACGCTGCAGCGAGCGCGGCGAAGCTCCACAGCAGCCGCCGCCGAAGCTCGATCAGATGGTCCATCAGCGGCGCCTTGGTGGCGTCGAGGTCGTCCGACGGCTCCTCGGCGGAGCGGTTCAGATCGGTCATGACGGCTCGCCTGCGCTGGGCGGCGCGGGCGGTATGGGCGGTGCGCTGCGGGTCGGCGGCGGCGCGGCGGGGGCGAGCGGCGGCGGCTTGGGCCGCATCGCCGGCGGCACCGCTTCAGGCGCGGGCTGCCCCCAGTCGCTGTCCTCGGCCACCGTCGGGTGCTCGCGCATGATCCGCTCGTTGTCGGCTTTCCATTTCTTCTCCATTTCCTCGAACTCGGCCTCTCGCATCATCGTATCGAGGCCGGAGCGGAAGTGGCGCGCCATGCCGCGGGCGCGGCCCATGAAATTGCCCAAGGTGCGCATGACTCGCGGCAAATCCTTGGGCCCGATCACGACCAGCGCCACGACCGCGATGATCAGAAGCTCGCCGGAATCGATCCCGAACATGTCGCCCTCGCCGGCGCTCTGGGGCCGGGCCTCAGTGCCGGTCGGCTTCGGAGGCCGAGCCGCGCTCGGCGGGCGGCGCCTCGGCCAGCGGCGGCTCCGATGCCGGGCGCGGCTCGACACGCGCCTCGATCGGCCGGTCGGCGGCGGAGCGCTCGGCGGTCAGCCGCCTTTGCTCGACCTCGTCTTCCTCGCTCATGCCTTTCTTGAAGCTTTTCAGGCCCTTGGCGACGTCGCCCATCATGTCCGAAAAGCGGCCCTTGCCGAACAAGAGCAGAATGACGAGGCCCACGATGAGCCAATGCCAGAGGCTGAAACCACCCATGCGAATTCTCCTGTGTCCGGCAGAGTCTAGGCGTCTTCGCCGTCGGTTTCCAGTTCGACCTCGTCCGGCGCCTCTTCGAGCCCCAGCCGCTCGAGCGCCGTATCGACCGGATCGAGCAGCCCCGCCGCCTTGAGATCGTCGATGCCCGGCAGGTCGCGCCGGCTTTGTAGGCCGAAATGGGTAAGGAATTCCTGAGTGGTGGCGAAGGTGAGCGGCCGGCCGGGGACTTCGCGGCGGCCCGCGGGCCGCACCCAGCCCGCCTCCATCAGCACGTCCAGCGTGCCGCGCGAGATCTGGACGCCGCGGATCGCCTCGATCTCGGCGCGGCTGACCGGCTCGTGATAGGCGATGATCGCCAGCGTCTCGACCGCGGCGCGCGAAAGCTTGCGGCTGTCCTCGCGCTCGCGGCGAAGGATGTGGGCGAGGTCGGCGGCGGTCTGGAAGTGCCAGCGCCGGCCGCGCTCGACCAGCTCGACGCCGCGGCCGGCATAATGATCGGCCAGCTCCGCCAGCGCCGCCGCCACGTCGACGCCCTCACCGACATAAGCGGCGATGTCGTCGGCGCTGAGCGGCTCCTCGGCGGCGAACAAGGTCGCCTCGACGGCGCGTACAGCGTCGCTCAGCTCCCTCACGCGGCCCTCACATAAAGCGGCGCGAAGCTGCCGGCCTGGTCGATGTCCACCTTGCCGAGCCGCGCCAGCTCCAGCGTCGCGACGAAGCTCGAGGCCAGCGCGGAGCGGCGATATTCCGGATCCTGCGTCTCAGGCAGGAACGATTCCAGCGCCGTCCACTGAAGGCGCGCCCCGATCATCCGCTCGAGCCGGTGGATCGCCTCGTCCAGCGTCATCACCGGGCGGCGGGCGACGATGTGCACGGCGGGTTCGCTACGCGCGCGCACCATGCCGTAGGCGGCGATCAGGTCGTACAGGTCCGCCGTCCAGGCGGCGCGGCGGACGACCTTCAGGCCCTCGGGCGCGCCGCGGCGGAAGACGTCGCGGCCGACCCGGTCCCGGGCCATCAGCCGCGCGCCGGCCTCGCGCATCGCCTGGAGGCGCTGGAGCCGCAGCTGCAGCCGAAGCGCCAGCTCCTCCGGGCCCGGCTCGACGGATGGGTCCTTGGGAAGCAGCAGGCAGGATTTGAGGTAGGCGAGCCAGGCCGCCATCACGAGGTAATCGGCGGCGATCTCGAGCCGCAGCTTCTTGGCGTCGGTGATGAAGGCGAGATATTGCTCGACCAGCGCGAGGATCGAGATGCGCGCGAGGTCCACCTTCTGCGCCCGCGCCAGGGTCAGCAGCAGGTCGAGCGGCCCTTCCCAGCCATCGAGATCCAGAGTCAGCCGGTCGGCTTCGCGGACCGGCCGCTCAAGCTCGAATTCGTCGTCGACGCTATCCACGACCCGATGTTAGGCAGTGGCGCGGGCGATGTCGAAGGCCAATGCCGACTTTTCCACAGCTGCGCCGTGGCGTCGATTTCTTTCGGCTCCGCAACCCTCTGCGGTCCAGATCGTTACGCCGCTGCATCCAACCCGTGGAGGTGTTCATGCTCGGCACGATTCTTCTGATCATCCTGATCCTGCTCCTGATCGGCGCGCTTCCCTCCTGGGGCTACAGCCGCGGCTGGGGCTACGGGCCGTCGGGCCTGCTCGGCATCATCCTCATCGTCATCGTCGTGCTGCTGCTGATGGGCCGCATCTAGGGCGGCAGGCGGCGATGGTCTGTTGCCGGCGGCGACGGCGAGAGTAGACCATGCCTTCCACCGTCATCCGCTCCTTCACCTATCGGGAGGAGGCGCGGGAGCTCGAGGTCGTCTTCACCACCGGCCGCCGCTACCTCTATGCGGACGTTCCGCCTGAGGCCGCGGCGGCGTTTCGTGGCGCGTTCAACAAGGGCCGCCACTTCAACACCCGGATCAGGGGCCGCTACCCGTTCACCGAGCACGCGGCCGCCGACCTCTGACGCCCATAAAGGCTTCAGTCCATCATCTCGGCGAAGCGCTCGTTGCCGACGAAGCCCATGCGCGTGACGCCGGCGCGGCGCACGGCCGCCAGCGTCTCGTCGACCCGCTCGTAGCGCGTCTCGGCCTGCGCCGCGATGTGAAGCTCGGGGTTCGACGGGTCGGAGGCGAGCTGCGCCAGGCGTGGCGGCAGAGCGGCGTCGGCGATGGCCGCGCCGTCCCAGTAAAGCTGCCCGGCGGCATCGAGGTCGATGCGGTGGACCAAAGCCTCGCGCGGCGCCGTCGCGGCGCCGGGGAGATCGAGCGGCACCTTGTGCGTGGCGATCGGCACTGAGACGATGAACATCACCAGCAAGACCAGCATCAGGTCGATCAAGGGCGTGGTGTTGATCAT
>DASZEO010000131.1:0-20769 GCA_035940755.1 Allosphingosinicella sp.
CCGCCCTGCCCGCGGTCGGGCTTGATGACGACCGGCCACTGATCCACCGCATCCAGGTCATCGTAAACGGCCGGCATCCAGGCCGCCCCGCTGAACTGGCGATAGGTGCGGCTCTTTCGGCGCAGCACTGCGCTCGTTTCCCGATCGCCGTTGACCAGCGCCACCCCAAGCGCCGCCAGCGTCCCGCTCAGATGCTCCTGCACGCTGTCGTGGGTGGCGAAAACGAGGTCGATGCTCCATTCGGACAGGAGCGCGGCGAAGGCCTCGTCGAAGCGGGCGTCGGCGATGTTGGGCAGGTCGCCGCGATACCGGTCGTAGCGGAAGGCGCCGTGATCATCGACGCTGGAGGCGCCGAACAGCCGGACGTGCAGCGAGTAGCGAAGCGCCTGATGGATTTCCGTCCCGATCTCCGATCCGCATGGGAAGACCAGGACGTTCACCCGGCGCGGCTGCGTGGAAGGTTCCGTCATGGGCCGCTCGCGACGGCGACGAACGCACGGCTGCCAAGATCGCAGCGCCTCGGCCTCAGCGGCGGCAAATCAGCCTCCCCGGGCGGCGCAACGAAGGTCGGCAGGCCTGTTCCAATGCATGACGGCGCGCTCATCCCCCAAAAAGGCGCGACGGTCCAGTGGCTATTCAGCGGGCCCTCGCGGTTGTTCGGCGGGTCCGCTGTGCTATGGCCCCGGCATGGCGTCCCCCAGCGAGCCGGCCCTGCTGGCCGTCATGCAGCCCTATTTCTTCCCCTATATCGGGTACTTCCAGCTTGTGGCGAGGAGCGACCTCTTCGTCTTCTACGACGACGTCCAGTTCGCCCGGAACAGCCGGAGCGGCTGGATGAACCGCAATGCGATCCTGCTGAACGGCGCCCCCCACTGGCTCACCTATCCGATCTCCAAGGGCCACCAGCTCGAGCTCATCCGCGAGCGCCGCTATCGGGCAGCGGACGAGGACCGGCAGAAGGTCAGGAACCTCCTCACCAGCGCTTACCGCCGAGCACCGAACTTCGCTCCGGTCTTCGCACTCGTGGAGGAAATCCTCGAATTTCCTGACGTCCGGGTGGGCGCGTTCAACGCCAACCTGGTGGAGCGCCTCGCCCAATATCTCGGCCTCACGACACGCTTCATGAGCTCGTCCGACCTGGCTTACGATCGGGAGCGGAAAGGGCCGGAGCGGATCCTGGCCATCTGCGAAGCGCTCGGCGCTCGCGCGTACGTCAACGCCATCGGCGGCATGGAGCTTTACGACCCCGTTCTGTTCGAGGCACGCGGGGTCGAGCTCCGCTTCCTTCGCCCCGCCGTCCGGCCCTATCGCCAGTTCGGCGAGGGGTTCGTCCCGAACCTCAGCATCATCGACGTGCTCATGTTCTGTCCGGCGGACGAGGTCCGCGCGATGCTGGCCGAACACGAGCTGATCGCCGGCGACGGCGCCGCGAACTCACGGACCGAGCCGAGTGCGGTCACTTCTTGATGAAGATGGCGTGGCCGTTGAGGTTGTGCACGAACAAGCCGTCCGTCAGCCCCTCGCGCATCTCGCCGACCGCCTGAGCGACCCCTTCGCAGCCGAAGAAGCCGTAATCGTCGAACAGGAGCACCCCGCCGCTGGACAGCCTGGGCCAGGCGGCGTCGAAGCATTGGCGGGCGGAAACATAGGTGTCCACATCGATGTGGGCCAGGCAGATCCGCTCCGGCAGGTCATCCCCCGTGTCGTCGGGAAAGATGCCCACGTGGATGGCCGCCCTCAGGCCCGCGCCGTCGAAAAGGCCCCGAACACTTTCGAGGCTAGTGTCGGCATGCTCGCCGCCGCTGTAGAGCGTGTCGTACTTGCCGTCCGCCTTCGGGACGCCCTGAAAGGTATCGAACAGGTGGATGGCGCGGTCGCGAAGGACGCTGGCCAGAATATAGCCGGTCCCCCCGCGCCACACGCCGACTTCCACAACATCGCCCTCGACCTTTCCAAGCTGGGAGGCGAGCAGGTACAGCTCGTAGCACCGATAAACGTCAACGAGCGTGCGTTCCCTGGCGGCTTCGTAGAGTGCGATGAAGCGCTCGTCGTCGAGCCACGGCGAATAGGTCGCGACCGGGATCACCTGCGAGTAGCTGTAGCCGGGCTTCAGCGTCGAAAAGCGGGTCTGGCGCAGGCGGGCGATCAGATCGCGTCGCTCGGCGCGAAGGATGTCGAGAAAGTCCCCCGAGGGAGGCAAGGCGTCCGTCATGGCGGCTGCTAAGCGGAACGCTTCCGCCGTGTCCATACAAAAGCAGCCGCGCGATCAGGCGCCGCCGCTTGCCCCCTCGCCGATGATCCGGGCGATCCGTTCCACCTGGGTGTGCGGCAGGTCCGGGTAGATCGGGAGGCACAGCACCTCCTGCGCCGCGCGCGTGGCGACGGGGAGGTTCTCCGGCGCCGCCGACGGCACTTGGCGGTACGACGGCAATGTCGACAGGAGCGGGTAGAAGTACCGGCGCGCGTGGATGCCGTGCTGCTTCAGCCGGTCGTAGAGCCCGTCCCGCGCCAGCGGATAATCCGCCGTTACGAGGATCGGGAAATAGGAATAGTTCGGCTCCGTCTCGGCCGGCACCGACAGGCATTCGATCCCCGCCACCTCCGCGAGCAGCTGCCGGTAGAGCCGGTCGCAAGCGGCGCGGGCGGCCCGGACCTGCTCGAAATGGTCGAGCTGAAGCAGGCCCAGGGCCGCGTTGAACTCGCTCATCTTCGCGTTCACGCCGACGGACGGGATCGAGACTTCGTCCTCGATGCCGAAATTGCGGATGCGGTCGATCGCCGCCTTTCCCGCGGCGTCGCCAGCGACGACGGCGCCGCCTTCGAACGTGTTGAAGGCCTTCGTCGCATGAAAGCTCAACGTCGCGAAGTCGCCCCAGGAGAGGAGGCTGCGCCCGCGGTAGGTGACGCCGAAGGCATGGGCGGCGTCGTAAATGACGGGAAGGCCATGCCGGCCGGCGATGCTCTCGATCGCGTCCACGTCGCAGGGATTGCCGTAGCAGTGCACCGCCACGATTCCGCCGGTGCGGGGGCCGATCGCCGCCTCGATCCCTGCGGGATCGATGTTGAGGTCGCTTCGCCTGACGTCCACGAATACCGGCTTGGCACGCCCGATCTGCACCGCATGCGCCGTCGCCACGAACGAATAAGGCGTGGTGATGATCTCGCCGGAGATTCCCGAGGCGTCGATGGCGGCCGTCAGCGCGAGCATGCCGTTGGCCATCAGCGACACGTGGGGGGCTCCGAACAGATCGGCCAGCCGCGCTTCGAGCTGCTGGTGGAACGGGCCGTTGTTGGTCAGGATACGAGTTTCCCAGATCTGCTCGAGCAGCGGCAGCAGCTCGGTCAAGGGCGGCAGATAGGGGCGGGTGACCAGGATCGGCTCCGACATGGCTTCGCCTGGGTCTTGGGGAGCGGCGGCCAAGGCCTAGGCGCCCTGCCGGGCCGCGGGCGGCGGCGCCAGAAGAACCTGATAGCCGCGAATGCAGAGCCCCCTTATCGGCTTGGCGATGGCTGGGAGTTTTGGCTTGATCATCATGATTCGCGCCCTTAGCACCTCTGGCGGCGGTCGCCACTCCCGCTCCGGGAGAGGCACTCGAACGGCTTTTCCACGGCAACCCGGCTGACGCGAAGGGCGGTCGCGCGCCGCGAGCCCGGCGGCCCCGGCGGAGGCAGGAAGCAGCGGGTGAGCGCGCAGGCGATGGAAACAACCCGCGAACGGTCGACGCCGGCGGAAACGTCGGCGCGCTTCGACATCCAGTTCCTGCGCGGCGTGTGCGTTCTCCTCGTCGTCCTGTTTCACGGCTTCGGCGACCTCTTCGCCAAGGGTTTCCTCGGCGTCGACGTCTTCTTCGTCATCTCGGGCTATCTGATCACCTCGATCATCCTGCGCGATCTCGATGCCGGGCGGTTCAGCTTTCGAGGCTTCTACCTGCGGCGTGCCAAGCGGCTTTTACCGGCCGCCTATTCGACCTTCATCGGCACCACCCTGCTCGCTTACCTAGCGCTGACGACGCCGCAATGGAGCACCTACCTGCTCCAGCTGGCCGGCGCGCTCACCTTCAGCGCCAACATGGTCCTTTCGCAGCAGGTCGGCTATTTCGCCGAGGCCGCCGAGACCCGGCCGCTGCTCCACATCTGGTCGCTGTCGCTGGAGGAGCAATTCTACTTCATCATGCCGCTGGCGCTTTGGGTGCTGAGCCCGAAGCTGCGGCCGGCGATGATCGTCCTGGGCACCGCGGCGAGCATGGCGCTCTGCTTTTACGCGGTGCAGCGGCCGGACCTTCAGTCGCTGGCCTTCTTCCTGCTGCCGACGCGGGCCTGGGAGCTGCTTGCCGGATCCGCGTGCGGCTGGATCGTCCTGAGGCGCGGCCACCTTGCCGTACCCCGGTCCGCGCAGTGGCTGTCGCTGGCGGCGATCCTTTTCGCAGCGACGATCGGCACCGACGCCGTCCACCCCCGAGGAGACGCGGCGATCGCCGTCGCGGCAACCGCTCTCATCCTGCTCGGGCGCGACGTCTGGCTGCCGCAGAACCTCGCCTCGCGCCCCATAGCGCTGGTCGGCGACTGGTCCTACTCGCTTTACCTCGTCCACTGGCCGCTCTTCTCCTTCGCGTACATCGTCTATCTCGGCGATCCGCCGCTTGCGTTGCTGATCGCGCTGGCCGTGCTCGCCGTCTTCCTCGGCTGGCTCCAATACACCTATGTCGAGCTGCCCTTCCGCTATGCCTGGCGCACCGGCGGGCGGCGCGCCTGGGCCGCTTTCGCCGCGGTGACGCTCGCCGTGGGCCTGGTGGCGGCGCCGGCGGCGGTGGGGAAGCTGATGGGCGGCGCTCGGCCCAAGACGGACCTGCGGCCCAATGCAGGCCTTGCTTTGGCGTGCAACCAGACCGGCTCCGCCTGGCGGGACCTTCCGCGGTGCCGCACCTCCGCCAGGCCGGCGATCGCGGTCTGGGGCGACAGCAACGCCATGCATCTCGTGCCTGGCCTTCGCGGCCTGCCGCTGATCCAGATCACTCAGCGCGGCTGTTCGCCGATCGTCGGGGTCGGGCAGATCAGCGGCGAAACCTCGCCCGCCGAGGCGCGCGCCTGCATGGCGTTCAACGATTCCGCGTTTCGGCGCATCGCCGGCGATCCGAACCTGCGCGTGGTGGTGATGTCGTCGCCCTGGGTCCAGTATTTCCCGAACGTCGGGCAGCGGCTGATTCTGGAAGGCCGGACGGTGCCCTGGCGCGATATCGCCCCACAGTTGCTCGTCGCCACGATCAGGCGCCTGGAGGCGGCGGGCAAGAGAGTGATCCTGGTGGCGCCGCTGCCGCGCAGCAACTTCGACCCCGGCGCCTGCTATCTGCGCGACGAGCAGCGCGTGCTGACGCTCGGCCGCGACAGCTGCGACATCGCCCGCGCCGAACTCTTCCCCTGGTATGGCGAGGTGGTCGCTAAGCTGCGCCGGCTCGCGCCGATCGCCGGCGCCGAGCTGTTCGTGCCTGAAGACGTGCTGTGCGACGGCCGGACCTGCGCCACGCGGATGGGCGGCGTCGTCCTCTACCGCGACCGCGGCCACCTGACCCGCGACGGCTCGCTCTATCTCATGCGAAGGCTTGGCCTGGCCGACCGTCTCGCCGGGGAAGCCGCGGCCCCGCCGCAACCCTGAAACCGGCGCTCAGAAGTCGTAGCCGAAGCGGCTGACGTCATCCCGGTAAATCTCGCCGACGACGCGCACCAGATCGGGCGTGTAGAAGGTTCGATAGTCGACCGACTCGCCGGAGCGGTTGCCCTTCGCCACGGCCGGCACCGTCCCGATCGCTTCTTCGATGAAGCGGTAGGTGGGCGCGAGATCCTCCAGGCGCCCGACATGGTCGACCAGCGGGTCGAGCCCGGGGCCGCACACGAACAGGGTCTGCGGCTGGAACACGCCGTCGAGCTTGCCGACGTCCTTTGGCGCGAGCCATTGCCGAACGAAGCGGTCGAAGCTTTCGAACTCCGGGCCCTGGTAGAGGTGACGCCGCCACATGCCGGCGCGATAACCCTCCCCCACCCCCCGCCCCGCCCGCGCGAAGCGGTAGGCGGAGACCAGCCGGTCCCAGGGGTTTCGGACGACCGAAAACGAGGGAAGCGCATTGACCGCGCGCGAGCCCCAGCGGCGCACGTCGCGCGCGTGCGGATGGCCGATGAAGCGGCCGTAGAGGGCCTGGTTGAAGCTCGTCCCCGCCGCCTTGGGCACGTGAATGAAGAGGATTCCCGCCGCCAGCCAGTAGCGCGAGCGCCGCCGCACCAGGATCGCCCGCCGCAGTCCCGGCGGGACTTGCCGATAGGCGGACCGGAGCAGCTCGGCGGTCATCGCCGCGCTAGACCGACCAGCTTTCGAGGCCGAGGCCGGTGAAGGCCCGAAGCTGGGCCACATCGTCGGCGAGATGCTCGCGAAGCCTGGCTCGCTCTGATTCGCTCAGCAACGGCCGCTCGACCTTGCGCGACAGTAGCTTGGACTGGCGCAGCCGGGCGAGGCGCCCGGCGGCCGGCAGCAGCCGCCGAGCGGAATGATAGGCCTTGCGCATCGCGCTCCCGAGCGGATTTAGGCGGCGCTTTTCCGCCGAGGAATGGTACACCTGGTCGAAGGCGGGCGAGGTGAAGTCCGGGTCGACGCCGAGGAACTCGAAGATTCGCCGAAGCATGGCAGGGCGATCGGCGGCCAGCGCCTCATATTCGACGACCATGATCGCGCTCTTATCGTAAAAGCGAAGATACTCCTGAAGCTGCAAGAAGTAGCGGCTCCGCGCCTGGTAGACGCCCTCCGGGTCGAGCAGCACCTCGCCGGCCGGACGTTTCAGGTTGTAGCGCTCGACCGCATGCGCATATTGGGAAAGCATCCGCTCGATCGGATCGCGCACGACGTAGATGAGCCGCGCGTCCGGTAGTGCGGCATGCATCCGTTCAGCCACCCCGGCGAAGAACGGGTAGGTGGTGTAGTTGGGCGAGGATTCCCCCCTCACCTTCGCCGCCTCGGGAAAGTGGGCCCGGTACCAGTCCAGCCCCTGCGGCCACTCTTTCTCGGCGACGAAGAAGTTGAGCTCCTTGCGCTGCGACATGAAGATGTCGGGGTGGGCGGCGAGATATTGGTGCAGGCTCGAGGTCGCGCATTTCTGCGCGCCGATGACGATCAGGTTCGGGAGCATCGGCCGGTCAATGGCGGCGACGGCCGGCCGGAGCGCCTAGGAGATAATCGACGATCTCGTCTACCGCCTCCTCCGGGGCGGTCGCCATCGTATCGATGCGGATCTCGGCCTGCTCGGGCGGCTCGTAGGGGCTGTCGATGCCTGTGAAGTTGGGCAGGTCGCCGCTTCGCGCCTTGGCGTAGAGGCCCTTGGTGTCGCGCTTCTCCGCCTCCGGGAGCGGCGTGTCGACGAACACCTCGCAGAACTCGCCCGGCGGGAGCATCTCGCGCACCAGCCGCCGCTCGGCCCGGAACGGAGAGATGAAGGCGCACAGCACGATGAGGCCGGCGTCGGCCATCAGCCGCGCGACCTCGCCGATGCGCCGGATATTCTCGACCCGGTCGGCGTCGGTGAAGCCCAGGTCCTTGTTGAGGCCATGGCGGACATTGTCGCCGTCGAGCAGGAAGGTGTGCCGCCCCATCCGGTGGAGCTTCTTCTCGACCAGGTTGGCGATGGTCGACTTGCCGGCGCCGGACAGGCCGGTGAACCAGACCACCTTGGGCGCCTGCCCCTTGAGCGCCGCATGGGCCTCGCGGGTGACTTCCAGATGCTGCCAGTGGATGTTCTGCGCTCGGCGAAGGGCGAAGCGGATCATGCCGGCGCCGACCGTGGCGTTGGTCAGCCGGTCGATCAGGATGAAGCCGCCCAGATCGCGGCTCTCCGCGAACGGCGCGAACGGGATGGGCCAGTTCAGCGCCAGGTTGACGATGCCGATCCCGTTGAGCTCCAGCGTCCGCGCCGGCATCTCCTCGAGCGTGTTGACGTTGACCTGGTGCTTGATCTCGGTGACCGACGCGCCGACGGTGGCGGCCCCCATCTTGAGCCAGTAGGAGCGGCCTGGGAGCAGCGCGTCCTCGTCCATCCAAACCAGAGTCGCTTCGAACTGGTCGGAGATTTCGAGCGGAGAGTCGGCCGCGGCGACGACGTCGCCGCGCGAGCAATCGACCTCGTCGGCCAGCACCAAAGTCACCGACTGCGCCGCCACGGCGCGGTCCAAGTCGCCGTCCAGGGTGACGATGCGGCTGACGGTCGAGCGCCGGCCGGAGGGGAGGATCCGCACCGGATCGCCCGGGGCCACGCTGCCGCTGGCGATCAGCCCGCAAAAACCGCGGAATTCGTGGCTCGGGCGATTAACCCACTGGACCGGCATCCGGAACGGCGAGTGCTGCAGCGCTTCCTCATCGAGCGGCACCTCCTCGAGGTGGCGGATCAGCGTCGGGCCCTCGTACCAGGGCATGTGGTCCGAGGCGGCGGTGACGTTGTCGCCGCGGAGGCCGGAGATCGGGATGGCGGTGAAGGCGCCGATGCCGAGGCCGTCAGCGAACGCGCGGTACTCGGCGAGGATCTCCTGCCACCGCGCCTCGCTGTAGCCGACCAGGTCCATCTTGTTCACCGCCAGCACGATGTTGCGGATGCCGAGCAGGTGGACAAGGTAGGAATGGCGCCGGGTCTGGGTCAGAACCCCCTTGCGCGCGTCGATCAGGATCACCGCCAGGTCGGCCGTCGAGGCTCCGGTGACCATGTTGCGGGTATATTGCTCGTGGCCGGGCGTGTCGGCGACGATGAACTTGCGCCGGTCGGTCGCGAAGAAGCGGTAGGCGACGTCGATCGTGATGCCCTGCTCGCGCTCGGCGGACAGGCCGTCGACCAGCAGGGCGAAATCGATCTCCTGCCCCTGAGTGCCGTGGCGCTTCGAATCCGATTCCAACGCGGCGAGCTGGTCTTCGAAGATCATCTTGGAATCGTAGAGCAGCCGGCCGATCAGCGTCGACTTGCCGTCGTCGACCGAGCCGCAGGTGATGAGGCGAAGCAGGCTCTTATTCTGGTGCTGCTCCAGATAGGCCGCAATGTCGCGTTCGATGAGCTCGGACGAGCCGTAAACCTCGAGGGTCATCAGAAATAACCCTCCTTCTTCTTCTTCTCCATGCTCGCGGCCTGATCGTGGTCGATCGCGCGGCCCTGCCGCTCCGACGTCCTCGTCAGCAGCATCTCCTGGATGATCTCCTCGAGCGTCCGGGCTTCGCTCTCGACGGCGCCGGTCAACGGGTAGCAGCCGAGCGTTCGGAAGCGGACCGAGCGCAGGACCGGCTCCTCTCCCGGCTCGAGGCGGAAGCGCTCGTCGTCCACCATCAGCAGCAGGCCGTCGCGCTCGACAGTCGGCCTCGGAGCCGCATAGTAAAGCGGCACGATCGGGATCTGCTCGCGGTAGATGTACTGCCAGATGTCCAGCTCGGTCCAATTGGAGAGCGGGAAGACTCGGATGCTCTCGCCGGGCTTCTTGCGGGCATTGTAGAGCCGCCACAGCTCCGGCCGCTGGTTCTTCGGGTCCCAGCGATGATTGGCCGAGCGGAAGCTGAAGATGCGCTCCTTGGCGCGGCTCTTCTCCTCGTCGCGCCGGGCCCCGCCGAACGCGGCGTCGAAGCCGTATTTGTCGAGCGCCTGCTTGAGCCCTTCGGTCTTCCAGATGTCGGTGTGGTCGGAGCCGTGGTCGAACGGGTTGATGCCCGCGCGCTGCGCGTCGGGATTGCGGTGGACGATCAGCTCCATTCCGGCCTCGGCTGCCATCCGGTCGCGCATCTCGTACATGGCCCGGAACTTCCAGGTCGTGTCGACGTGGAGCAGCGGGAAAGGCGGCGGCGCGGGGAAGAAGGCCTTGCGCGCCAGGTGAAGCATCACCGCGCTGTCCTTGCCGATCGAATAGAGCATCACCGGCCGCTCGGCCTCGGCGACGACCTCGCGGATGATGTGGATGCCCTCCGCCTCGAGCCGCTCGAGGTGAGTGAGGCGCTGGGCGGCACCGCGTGCGTTTGGGATGTTCTCGACTGACATAAAGGGCCGTGTGCGTGGGCTTAAAGGGCGGAGCTGGGAGCGGGATCGGCCGCCGGCTGCCGCGCCGGCCCCGTCAGCACCTGCGGGGCGTAGTGCGCCAGCAGCCAGAGCACAGTGGGGATCGCCATAGTGTTCCAGGAATCCTGCACGCCGCCAACCACCTGCCATTGTTGGATCCGCTCGCCCGGCAGCCAAAGGTCGAGCCCCTCGTTGACGATGATCGCCGCCCAGACCACGAGCCAGGGCACGACGCTCGCCAGCGACCGCCGGGTGAGCAGCGCCGCCCCGAGCTGGATCAGCACCGCCGCATATATGTGCAGCGCGTCCTGGTCCAGACTCGTGGCCTGGGAAATATAGTCCTTGAACTCGATCCAGCTCATCGCGCCCCGATAGACAGGGCGGGCGCGGGTGGCAAATGGCCCGGGCGCCGGTGCGGCGAGGCAACGGATCGCCCGCAGCCGTGTTCAGTGCCCGGACAGGCGGCCGGCGGAAGAAGGGACTTGATGGACTCGAAAGACGCAGACGGCCGGGCGCGGCCGCAAACCACCCGCCGCGGTGCCCTGGCTTCGCTCGCGGGAACGGCCGTGGGCCTTGCCGTTGCCGCATGCCGCCCGGCGGCCGCGCAGGGGACGGTATTCACGCCCGAGGCCTTCGGGGCTCGCGGGGACGGGCGCACCGACGATTATGAGGCGCTGCAGCGGCTCGCCGCGGCGGTCAGCGCCGCGGGCGGCGGCACCGTGCGCTTCGGCCGTGGCCGCCACTATCTGATCGACCGATACCAGATCGCCGGCGGCCCCAACCGCAACGGCGTGCGCCATATCACCTACGAGGGCTGCCGCGGCCTCGTCGTCGATCTGAACGGCTCCACCATCGACGTCAAAGGCGACTTCCACCGCGGCCGCGACACCGGGCGGGACCGGCGAGTCTCCTTTTCCAACGCGGTCATTCCCTTCGTCTTCACCCGCTGCACCAACCTCACCGTGCGCAACGGCGTGCTCAACGGCAACGTCCAGCGCATGACTCGCGAAGGCGCGGTGTGGGAGGGCGCGGGCCACGGCATCTCGCTGCTCGGCTGCCGCCGGGTCCTGCTCGAAGGGCTGCACATCCACCATTTCTCGACCGACGGCCTGCGCGCCGGGATCGATGTCAGCGGCGGCGGCACGCCGTGCCAGGAGCTGACGCTGAAAGAGGTTCGGCTCACCAACAATGCCCGCCAAGGTTTCTCGAACACCGGCTCCGTGGGCGTGGTCGCGACCGACTGCGAATTCAGCCAGACGGGACAGACGGGCGGGGCTTACGGGAGGCACAATCCCAGCGCCGGAGTCGATTGCGAGCCGATCCGCCAGCTTGCCGTCAAGGCGGACTTCCGGGCCGTGCGCTGCCGCTTCGACGGCAATCTCGGCGCGCCGATCGTCTCCGGCAATCCCGACCGTACCGCGCTGATCGAGCTGATCGACTGCGGGGGACGTACGGCGAATCTGGAACGGATGATCCTTTCGTGCGAGCGGACGGTGATCCGCGGCGGATCGTGGCACAATGTTCAGATCGCCTGCGCCTACGGCGCTCACCGACCGTTCCGGACGCCGATCGCGGTGGAGGTGAGCGGCGGCCTTTGGACCGGTGACGATCCGGCCTGGTTTCCGGTCTACGACGCCAATCCCAAGCGCCCGCGCGTGCGGATCCACAACAACCGCTTCCGCCTGCTCTCGCCGCAGCCGTACCAAAGCAGCGCGCTGTTCCTGTGCCCGAACCCCAACCATCAGTTCGAGGAGAACGAGGTCTTCGTCTCCCGCACCGGGCACCAGGGATCCGGCGACGATGTGGTGGGCCAATTCCACGGCGCCGCCCTGGTACGCGGCAACCGCTGGAGCACCGATGCGGCGCCGCCGATGCGCTTCGTCAACAATTACCAGGGGGTCCAGCGCCTCGAGCAGGAAAGCTTTTCCGGCTCCTTCGCCGGGGTCGGCAGGGGCCGCTAGCAGCCGCCCGCGCTCACGGACTGCTCCGCCAGGCCTGGAACATCAGGATGAACCACAGGGAGGCGGTCCAGTCGCGGTTGCGGTCGAGATGCTCCTTCCAGCGGGCGCGGATCGGCGCCGCGCGAAAACCGCCTTCGGCCAGCCGCCGCTCTTCCAGCAATTCCTCCGCCCATTCGCGCAGCGGGCCGCGCATCCACTCGCCGACCGGAACGGCAAAGCCGGTCTTGGGCCGATCGAACAGCGACGGCGGCACATGTCGGAAGAGAATGCGCCGAAGCACCTGCTTGCCCACTCCGCCGGAGATCTTCATCGCCAGCGGAATCCGCGCCGCCACCTCAACCACGCGATGGTCGAGCAGCGGCAGCCGAGTCTCCAGGCTGACGGCCATGGCCGCGCGATCGACTTTGCAGAGGATGTCGTCGGGCAGGTAGGTCATCGCGTCGCGGTACATCATCTGCAGCGCGTCGGGCGCCGCCGCCGCGATCTCAGGCGGATCCGGTCGCGCATCCTCGAACTCGGCTACAGGAGCGTCGGCGCCGAACCACTCGTCGACAAAGCTGTCGTGGACGTCGGCGATGCCCTGGGCGGAGGCCATGGACCGAAGCGACTTGCGGACCTTCGCGCCGAAGTGGGGCTGGCGGCTGCGCCGGCCGGCAAGGTCGGCGCCGGCATTCCAGGCTTTCTCCGGGAGCCGGCCGAGCAGGCCGCCCGCCGCCGCCCGCAGCGGCCGGGGAATCGCCTGCACCCTGGGCCAGAGCCGCGCCGCGACCAGGTGGCGGTTATAGCCGCCGAACAACTCGTCGCCGCCGTCACCGGACAGCGCCACCTTTACCTGCGCGCGGGCATGGCGGCAGACGAGATAGGTGGGGATCTGGGAGGAATCCGCGAAAGGCTCGTCGTAGATGCGCGGCAGCAGCGGGATCGCGTCGCGCGCTTCGCCGGCGGTGACGTAACATTCGTGATGGTCGGTGCCGAGATGCGCGGCCACCGCTCGGGCATGGGGCGCTTCGTCGAACGCCTTGTCCTCGAAGCCGATGGTGAAGGTGCGGACCGGCGAATGCTCGCGGTAGAGGGCGACTACGGTCGAGGAGTCAATGCCGCCGGAGAGGAAGGCGCCGACCGGCACGTCAGCCATAGCCTGGTCGCGCACCGCGTCGGCCAAGGCCTGCTCCAGCCGGTCCACCGCCTCGGTTTCCCTAGCGACGGCGGCGCCAAGGCCTGATTCGACCGCCTCGCCGTACGACCAGTAACGCTGGACGAGCCCCGTTCCGGCGACCGGCGCCTGCGACAGCGGGGTACGCAGATCCTCAGGCGTGGCGGAGAGGATGCACCCCGGCTCCAGCTTGTAGATCCGCTCGAAAATCGAATGCGGTGCGGGGACATAGCCAAGGCGGGTGAAGAGGCTGACGGCGCGCCGATCCAGGCCGTTGTCGAAACCCGGCAGGAGGCGCATCGCCTTCAGCTCCGAGGCGAATGCGAAGTCGCCGCCGACCCAGCCGTAATAAAGCGGCTTCTCGCCCATCCGGTCGCGGATCAGGTGGAGCCTGCGCTCGCTTTCGTCCCACAAGGACAGCGCGAACATGCCGGCCGAGGCGCCGATCGCCTCATCCACGCCCCAGGCCGAGATGCATTCGAGCAGCGTCTCGGTGTCTGAATGGCCGCGCCAGGGGGCCCCCGCCGCGCCGGGACCGCCGCCCCGCGCCTCGAGCCGCGCCCGAAGCGCGGCATGGTTGTAGATTTCGCCGTTGAAGGAGAGCGTCCAGCGCCCGTCGCGCGACGTCATCGGCTGATGCCCGGCCGCCGAGAGGTCGACGATCGAGAGCCGGCGATGCCCGAAGCCGACGGCGCCGCGCGGGTCGATCCAGATCCCGGCGTCGTCAGGGCCGCGGTGGGCGATCGCGTCGGCCATCCGGCGGAGCAGCCCTTCGTCCGCCCTCCCGCGGGCGACGATCCCGGCTATGCCGCACATCGGTCAGCCGAGGTTGCGCATCGCCAGCACGCCCATGTCGGCGCAGCCGCCGCGGCCGAGCCGGGGGCATCGCGCGGAAGGCGATCAGGGTTTCGGATGTCGCGCTCTATGTGCGGCTGGCGGACGGGCGAGGCCATGTTTACTCCGACGCGCGGGCGATCCGGCCCAGCAGCTTTTCCCATAGATCGACGATCCGCTCGGGGGCAAAGGCGTCTATCGACGCCGGTCCGGCGGCGCCGAGGCGGATGCGCTCTTCAGCCGAGGCCATCAGGCGGGCCAGGCCTTCCGCCAGCGAGTGGGCGCGGTCGCCGCCGTCGACGAGAAGGCCGTTGACCCCGTCCTTCACCAGCTCGTTCGTTCCGGGACAGTCGGCAAAGCCGATCACCGGCAGGCCGTGGCTGAGCGCCTCGGCCGTCGTCAGCCCGAAGCTTTCATAGGAGGAGGGCATGGCGAACAGCTGCGCCCGCACATATTCGTCGTCCACCTGCGCCGTCGCGCCGGCCAGCTCGACCCTCTCGATGAGGCCGAGGCGGGCGATGCGCTCTTCGAGGTGGGACCGCAGCGAACCTTCGCCGACGATGCGAAGCTGCCAATCGCTGAAGCGGTCGGCGATTCGGGCGAAGGCGTCGATCAGCGTCTTGTGGTCCTTTTGCGCCTCAAGCCGTCCCACCGCGAGCAGCGTCTTGAACGGCAGCGCCGCGCCGGCGACGTCGGCCCGGCGGGGGTCCTGCGCGGCCACGGGATTGGGAACGACCGTCATGCGCCGGCGGATCGCCGGCGGAAAGCCGTCGCGGATCGATGGCGAGATGATCGTGATCGCTTCCGCCAGTCGGGGCGTCAGCTTGAGCAAGGCGGCCTCAAGGCGGCGGGTGCGGTAATGGTCGTAAGCGATGTGCTCGCTGGCGACGAGCGGAATTCCGGTCCCGAGCAGCGCGAGTCCGAGCGGGATGTAGGCGCTGTGCATGAAGCCGACCGCAACCATCGGGCGCAGCGCCTTTACCTCGCGCCGCAACGCCAAGGCCCGCCGCGCTGCCTCGACGGGTCGGGTGCCGCGGCCGACGTCGCCGATCCCGAGGCCCTGGCGCCGGACCGTCGGCATGAAAGGGTAGAAAGGCGCCCGATCAGAGGGATCGAAGCTGAACACCGTCACGTCGTGGCCCCGGCCGGCAAGGGCTGAGGCAAGGTCCGCAACGACGCGTTCCGTCCCTCCCCCCGGCAAGGCGAGGGTCTTGATCGCGAACAGCAGTCTCAATTGTTCCCCCGCGCCAACAGCCGATCGTACACTTCGCGCTCCTTCGCGTGGAGTCGCTCCAAGTCGGCGAACTCCAGGGCCAGATTTCGGGCCGCCTTCGTCATCCGTTCTCGCAGCTCGTCGTCGCCAAGCAGCCTCAGAGCGCGCTCGGCCATGGCGCGGCCATCGAGAAACGGGACGACGTAGCCGTTGACACCGTCTTTCACGAACTCGGCCTGCCAGTCGACATCGTATGCCACCACGGGTGAGCCTCCCAGTCCACATTCGACCAAGGCCATTCCCGTGATCGGCGAAATGGTGATGCAGTGCGGAATTATGCGGCTCAAGGTTTCCTGAGCGACATTGCCAAGAAAGAAAAACCGATCCCGCAGGCCGGCAGCGGATACCATTCCTTCGAGAGTAGCGCGCAGGCTGCCCTCGCCCGCAACGATACCGACGACCCGGCTGTCCGCGCCGGCAACGCGGATCATCGCCTTGACCGCGTCGGCCGGATATTTCGGGGGAATGAGCCGCCCGACTGTGAGCAGGTAGCGCCGGTCTGTCGGGATGCCGAGGGACTGGAACAGTGTCCGATCGCCCCGCCTGGCCTGCGGCGGGAGGAAATGAGAGGGGTGGATGTTCCTTGGCACTGCCAGGATTTCCGCGCGATGCGTCGGCGCGCCGTGCGCGATGGCGTAGTTCAGGTTGTTTCGGTTGCCGGCAATCACGAGATCGGCGCGCTTAAGGACGAACTCGGAAACGAGGTTCTGAAGGCGGTAACTGGGCAGCAGGCGCGGCATAGCAAGCGTACCGGCGGTACGGAATGCCAGGTCGTAGTTGGCCCAAACGCCGATGACGAGCGGAAGCCCGGACAAGCGTTTCAGCATCGTTCCAAGAAGGCCGCCGTAGAACGGGTCTCCTGTGATTATGACGTCCAGCCGGTGACGCCGCACAAGTCTCAGGAGGACGCGGAGCATCGCGGCTTGCGCGATGAGGAAATTGATTGGCGCGAGGAAGGACGGAAGGCGGCAGCCGCGTGACACCCCCTCGACCAGAAGATGCCGGGGGGAGAAGCGGATGAACTCCAAGCGGCTCGAAGGCTTGCCGGCCACGTCGGCCAGCGGGTGAACTGACCAGACGCGGTCGAAATATCCGTTGGCGTGGCGGGCCGCGAAGAACTCGCAATGGCCTTTCCCAAGCGCCATCTGGTACGTGTAGGCCATGTCGATGACCATCGCCCGGCGGCCGCGGACCGGCTGTGGGGAGTTCATTGGCCGGCACGCTGCATTGAGCTAGAATTCGTTCTCGTTGCGGCCCAGAGCGAGAAGAAGCTTCGAACACGCCCGGAACGTTTCCGCCAGTTCTTCTCGCTCCACTGACTCCCCCGCGAGCAAGCGGCGGGCCACGTCATCGCAAGTGCCGTGTGCAGGCGGCCGACCCCGCCGCCGCAGCTCTATGTTGAGCTGACGGCATGCTGCCAAGAGCGCTTCTTCGCGTGCACCCGAAAGCCAGCGCCGAACAAGATCCTCGCCTGCTGTGCCAAGCTGGTGCTGGAGGATTTCGAGAGCGGTCGGAATGTCGCTCCGATTTTCACGGCCCGCGCCTCGGAGCAGAGCATCATAGTCTCGCCAGACCGCACGCGAGCGCTCCTCGATCAGCTCGCAGACCTTCTCAGCCGGCGTCGCCTCACGATCATTCCACCACTCGGGATGAGTGAGGATCTGGAGCCGTTCAGGCTGTTCCCGAAGCGCTTGATCCCAGTCGTCGAAGCGCCAGTAGCCGTTCGAGTCGGAGACATAGCTGACGTGGTCCTGAAGCTCGGCCGCATAGGCGTTCCACAGCCCGCCGTAGCTGGACGCGGAGCACGCCATAGTGAAATCCGTTGTGTTGTGAAACGAGAATGCGGACACCTCCACCTCGAGCAGCCGGCGCAGCGCGTCGGCGTCGGCTGCCACCGCATCCTCCAGGGCCTGCTCCTCTTTGATGCCGTGCCAGGCGGCATCGAAATGCACCGCAATCGCGTGGCCCAGGCCGGCGATCGCCTGAAGATGCGCCCGCGCGGTCGCTTCGTGAGGATTGTAGAAGGGTCCCGTCAGCAGCACCGCATAAGTGGCGGTGACGCCCATCTTCGCCTCGATCCGGGCCAAACTCAGGGCCGCCGCGGGGGACATGTCGATGTCGTGCCTTACCAGGCAAAAGCGGCGGGAGGAGATGGCAGGGTCGGCCAGGACGTCAAATGTCACGCACCGGTAAGCCGCTGCCGTCCGTTTGAGCCGCTCGGCATAGGCAACGAAGGTGAACGGCGTCGGCGCCGAAGACACGGAGGAGTTCGAAACCCGCAAAGGCGGCACCATAAATCCTCCGGCCTCACGCTACGGCCCTCGCGGTTCCGCTCGGCGTCCTTGTGTGGCTCATAGTCAAGCCGGATGGCCGCCGCCACTGCCGTTAGACAGCTGCTTGGCGACCCTCCTGCAGCAAAGCGCGCAGCGCCTCTGCGCCGACGTTCATCAGTGCGTCGATGATCGACAGTCCGGGCACGAACCGGTCCGGGCGCTGGTACTGGAGATAAACGGGGTGTGAGAAGTTCTGGTAGACGAGTTTGAGGCCCGCTTGGGTGAAAAGGTCGTCCTGCTGGTAGCCGGCGGAGCCGCCCCCGCACATATAGGCTGTGCCTTCTGACCGCCTGGTCAGGCTGATGAGCAGTTCGGTGCCAAGTCCGTCCACGGACAACTCTGATGCGACGACCATTTTGCCCGTGTCGATCCCAAGCGCGCGCGCGATGGCCTGGATCGCTTTGCAATTATAATTGGAAAGCCGGTCGTCCGGGTCGGCGAGCAGCGGGATGATGAGGCCCAGCGTCTCCTCCAGGAAAGGCGCCTTCGCATAATTCGCGCTGAGCGTCTTCGACAGCTTGGCACGCCAGGGAATGCGGTCGTCGAATTGGATTGCGCTGATCGGCTTGACGCCATGATAGCCTCTACAGATGGGCGCGGTGACCCAGCGCGGTTCGCCTCCAATCAGGAGCTTAACGCGGTTGCCGTAGGTGCCCCCCTTCTTCTGGTGCTGCGCAGTGTCCAGCAGGATGAACCGGTCGCAGCGAATAAGCTTGTCGAAAAAACCCAGCCAGGGAAAGAAGTTCGGCTGGTGGATCGCCACGAGCCGGGGCGGCTCCTGCCCAGCTATCACCCAGAGCCTCCCAAGCTTGCCTCCGACCGCAGCATCGCCATCACGCGAAGGTCCACGAATCGTCCGTCGATGAAGGCTGCTTCCCTGAGCAGCCCTTCCTCGCGCATGCCCGCCTTCTCGTAGAGCCGGCGGGCGCGTTCATTGTCAGCGAAGACGTGAAGGTAAATCCGGTGAAGGTTCACGTCGCGAAAGCCGAAGCGGAGCAACAATCGCAAGGCTTCGCTCCCCAGACCTTGGCCGCGGCTCTCGACATCCCCCAGGCGGATCTGGAGCTCGGCATTTTGGTGGCGGGGATTGATGTTCAGCAACTGACAGGAGCCAATCAGGGCGTCGTCATCGATGCGGCGTATCCCGAATATGATGCAATCTTTCCTTTGCTGGAGCGCCTCGAACCAGGAGGCGTGGCTGAGCTCGTGGACGGGGGCATAGCCGGCGTTGAACAGGACCTGGTCGCGATCGTTGATCCAGGCGAACAGCAATGGGAGGTCATTCGAGGTAAGCGGCGCCAGCCGCACGCGTTCGGCGCTTAACACGATCCTGTCCCATCCCTTGGCGCGTCGTTGCCACCGCCGCGATGCCTTGAATATCGGATTGGAACCCGTCCGACAAATGCGGATCGCGGGTCTCCCGAGCCCGCTGGCGAGCGGCAGGGCATCAGTTTGGGACGCCGGGATGGAGAGGTGCCCCTCGCCTAAGGGAGGTATAGGCAGCCACCACTCCTTCGCGCCAGGGCACAAGTCCAGTAAGCACTGCAAGGAGCCCCGCAAATCCGACGGCTGCCGCCTTGATCAGGACCGCCCAAAGCGTTCCCGGCGTGGTCAGGAGCAGCGCCGCCGCGCCGGCCGCGCCGGCCAAACCGGTGTAGATTGCAAGGCGTCCCCAGCGGACGGGAACGGAATAGAAGCGGGCGGCGACCGCCCACCAGAGCGTGAAAAACACTCCAGACGATGCCAGGCTCGCGGCTGCGGCCCCCGTGAGCCCGAAGGCGCGTATCAACAGGTAAGCCGAGGCCAGCGCGAATGCGGCGGCTGCGGCGCACACCGCTGCCTGAAGGCCAGTGCGCTTGGCGATCCAGAAGCCCGGCGCGAAGATGTACATCTCGGCGAGC
Organism: Allosphingosinicella sp.; assembly: GCA_035940755.1. Lineage (GTDB taxonomy): Bacteria > Pseudomonadota > Alphaproteobacteria > Sphingomonadales > Sphingomonadaceae > Allosphingosinicella. The sequence continues at coordinate 19,511 of DASZEO010000131.1, forward strand.
AGCACGGCCGGGGCGAGGACGAGGACCAGCGGTCCGGCCGCTCCATAGCCGCTGCTGCGCAGCCAACCCACGGCTTCGGCCGCGAACAGGCCGAGAAGGAGGCAGACCGCGACGGCGACTGCGCAGAACGCCTGAAACACGCGGCCGAGCGCCGCCGGCGTTTCCGGGTCCGCGTGATGGAGGGTGATGAGCGGGGTCATCGCCGCCTGCAGACCCAGGATGGCCAAAGTTGCAATCGTCGCAATTTGGCTTGCAAAGGCGAACACCCCCACGTCGGCGAGGGTGCCGACATCGTTAAGGACGATCCTCGGCCCATAGGCGATCAGGGCGGCGCACAGGGCGGAGGGGACCAGCGGCGCGGCGAAGCGCAGCATTCCGCGCAGCCGCCGCCAATCGATCCTGCCGAACAGCTCGCGGCGCAGGCGCAGCGCGCCCCAGCCGACCGCCGCGCCCGCTCCCAATGCTTGGCCGATCACGACGCCGACCAGCGGCACCGGCCAGACCAGCGCCAGCCCGATCGAAAGCCCGAGCGTCGCCAGGCTGTAGATCAGGCTCAAGGCAACGAACCCGCCCGGTCGGAAGGCCCAGCGGAATTGGGTCTGGAGCAGGAAGAAGAGGCTGTTCAGCACCATCGCGAACAGCGCGATCCGGAAAACGGGGACGTAGGCGCGATCCCCCAGAATCCGCTCGGTCGCCCAGCCGGCGAAGGCCTGGCCAGCCGCGAGGAAAACCAGTTGGGCGGCGATGGTGAACCACCAGGCGCTGCTCGAATAGCTGTTCTTCTCCGCCGGCGTCGCGGCGGCAGCGTGATGGCGCGCCAGTCCCTGCGAGACCTGGAGCGGCACAATCACGCTCGCCAAATTGCCCGCCAGCGCAAGCATGGCCAGCGCCCCGTAGTCGGTCGGGGGCAGGATCATCGGCAGGACGAGGAGCGAGACCAGGAGCGCGCCGCGCGCGGCGATGTTGGTCAGGCCGTAGACCAGGCTGTGGCTGATCAGGGTCCGGATCATCGACCTACCCGAACCGGCCGGCGGCGCCGAGCGGTTCGCCGCCGGCTTCGATCTCGAGCAGCTCCAGCGCGCCCGCGCCGGCTCCCGCGAACAGGCGACCGTCGCGGCAGGCATATTCGCCCGCGGCCAGCGACGGAGCGTCGTCCGTGAGGCGGGTCGCCCAGACCGTGACCCGGGTCTCGCCGATACGGGTGAAGGCGCCGGGATAGGGCCGCGTCTGCGCCCGCACGAAGTCGTGGATCCGCGCTG
>DASZEO010000132.1:0-1518 GCA_035940755.1 Allosphingosinicella sp.
GCGCTCGTAGAGGTTCATCAGGGTCCAGACGGCAATGCCGCCGTTGACGACATATTTGCCGTGGTCGCCGGCGTCGTACCAGCCGCGGCTGGCGTCGAGCGTGTAGCTGCAGCCCTGCCAGACATTGCCGTCCAGGTCCTCGCCGGAGATGCAGGTGGCGCGGTCCGGCGCGTGGCCGGCCGGGCGCGCCCATTGCTCGCCGCCGGCGAAGCGCGCCTCGATCGGGATGCCGCTGCGGTTATGGTAGAAATAGCCGAGCGCGTCATAGGGCAGCCGCGCATAGATGCCGCTCCGGATCGGGAAGGGCCGGCTCTCCGCGCCGCCGGCGACGAGGCGGAAGCCCTCGCCGCTGCCCTGGAAGCTGCTGAAGTCGATCCGGTGGACCCGCTCGGCCGAGTAACGGTCGGCGCCGAACACCTGCGTCACCCCCTCCGCCCGCACCGCCCCCGCGCTGTCGACCAGTCGCCACGGCAAGGGCGAGGCGGCGTCGCTCGGCAGAATCGCCCGCTTCACCGCACCCGGCTCGAAGCCGAGCTGGTTGAGGCGGACGCCCGCCGCCTGTTCGCCAGGCGCCTCCTCGGGCGGCGCCGGGGCGGTGGCGCAGCCGCCGAGAACGAGCGCCGCGGCGAGCAGGAATGCGCGCATCTTCTTACCTCTCGCGCACGGTCAGGGTCGCGCTGCGCAGCGCGGCCGAATTGGGCCCGGCCGAGATCGTGAACGTCCCCGGCTCGACCACCCGCCGCATTGACGCGTTCCACAAGGACAGGTCGTCCGGCGTGAGGTCGAACGCGACGGTGCGCCGCTCGCCGGGCCGAAGCGCGATCCGCTGGAACCGCTTCAGCTCGATCACCGGCCGGGTCACGGACCCCGCCTCGTCGCGCACGTAGAGCTGGACCACCTCGTCGCCGGCGCGGCGGCCGGTGTTGCGCACGTCGACCTCGACCCGGACATTGTCGCCGGTGCGGATCGTCGAGCGCCGCAGCCGCGGCGCGGAGATGTCGAAGCTCGTGTAGCTGAGGCCGTAGCCGAACGGATAAAGCGGCTCGGTCGTGTCGAACAGATAGCCGCGCCGGGCGGTCGGCTTGCGGTTGTAGAAGATCGGCAGCTGCCCGACGTTGCGCGCGATCGAGACCGGCAGCCGGCCGGCGGGGTTGACCCTTCCGAACAGCACGTCGGCGACGCCGTGGCCGGTCTCCTGGCCGAGATACCAGCCTTCGAGCAGCGCCGGCGCATTCTCCGCGAGATAATTGACCGAGAGCGGCCGGCCGTTGAGCAGCACCACCACCGTCGGCTTGCCGAGCGCGAAGATCGCTCGGGCAAGATCATTCTGCTGGCCGATCAGGTCGAGCGATGAGCGGTCCCCAAGATGAGTGTCGGCCCAGGCCTCGCGGCTGGTCTGCTCGTTGTCGCCGAGCACCATGACCACCACGTCCGCCTTCCGCGCCGTTTCGACCGCCTCGCGGATCAGCCGCGCGTTCACCTCGGGCGCGACCAGGTCCACCGGGTCGGCCGACCACG
>DASZEO010000133.1:0-5801 GCA_035940755.1 Allosphingosinicella sp.
CCCACGTCTGCATCGTCGCCGACGCGATGCTGGCCGCCTTCATCGCCTCCACCTTCGCGAGCGTCGTGCTGATGGTCTTTCCGCAGGCCATGTTCCCCGCCGGAGACGTCCACGGAACCGACTGGCTGCTGCCGCTGGTGATCTTCGGCGTCGCCGGCGCCGATGTCGCGCTGGCCGCTCTGGCGTACCGCCACGATATCGGCGCCACGGTTCGGGCGCGGGCCATCGTCGAACCGTGGACGCTGAGCCTCGGCGCGGCGGCCGGGCTCCTCTTCTTCGCGCCGCTCCACGGGGCGGCGACCGGCGACATTCTGCGCACGCGCGACGGCCTCATCATCGCCTACGTTCTGTCGATCGTCGCCGGGCTCGCAGCCTCCTTGTGGCCGCTGCTGCGCAGCTACGGCCTCCCCCACGGCTGGAAGCCGAACCCGGCCGAGCTGCTGCGGGTGGCGCGCCAGAACATCCCCCTCGCGGCGGCCGACGCGATCGAATGGGGCTCGCGGCGGCTCGACATCGCCATCCTGGGGCTGTTCGTCGCGCCTTATTATATCGGCGTCTATTACGTCGCCCAGCAGGTCGCCTCGCTGCCGCAGAAGCTCAAGACGAGCTTCGATCCGGTGCTGGCGCCGGTGATCACCCAGAAGCTGGCGGAGGGCGACAAGTCCGCCGTCGCCCGGCAGGTGCGGCAGGTCGGCTTCTGGATCATCGCCGCGCAGGGCGGAGTCGCCCTGTGCCTCGGGATCCCCGGGCAGGCCGTAATGGGCCTCGTTGGGCCGGAATTCGTCGGCGGGACGGCGGCGCTCGCGTTCCTGCTCGCGGCTGAGGTGGTGGCGGCGACAGCCGCCGTGTCCGAAGCGGCTCTGGTCTATGTCGCCCGGCACCGCAACCTGCTCATCTCGCTGCTGATGATCGCCATCCAGGCGATGCTGACGCTGACCTTCATCCTCGCGCTCGATGCCGCCCGCTGGCCTGCCGACGAAGCTCGCCGGCAGGCATTCCAGGCCGCGGGCGCGGCGCTGGCGCTTTGCCTCGCGCTCGGCGTCGCCTCCGTGCTGAAGTCCAACCTGCTGGCGCGGCTGCTCGGTGCGCCCGTTCAGGGGTGGCGCTGGCCGCTCATCTGGGCGGCCGCGGCCGCCACCGTAGTCGGCTTCGGGTTCACCGCGCTTCCGAGGGGCTGGCAGTGGGCCCAGCTCACGCTCGGCATTCCAGTGATCCTGCTGACCTTCGGCTTCGTCGTCTGGAAGCGCGGCTTCACAGCCGAGGATCGCGCGCTGTTCCGGCCGCGCCACGGCGAGGGGCCGACCCTGCCGCCGCCCGGCAACGTGCTTCCGCCCGAGGAGGCGCCGCGCGCCTAGTGCCGGCCGAACACGCCGAGCGCCGCCACCACCATCGCCTCGGTGGCGGTCGCGATGGTCGGCTCCGCGTCGGGCGCCCAGAATGGGCTGTGAAGTGAGGGCAGCCGAGTGGCGTCGCCGTTCGCCGCCTGCCAGCGGTCCTGCGGCACTCCGCCGACCCAGAATATCAGGCTCTCGATGCTTGGGTCCGCGAGGTGGTACTGGCTGAAATCCTCCCCGGCCATGATCGGGCGCACCTCGCGCACGCGATCGGCGCCGAAATGCTCGCGGAACCGCGCGGCGGTGCTCCGAGTCAGCGTCTCGGTGTTCACCGTCGCCGGCGTGTAATTGGGCTCGGTGGTGATGATCGGCATCCGGTCCTCCGGAACGCCTGCCGCGATCGCCTCGCCGCGGGCGATGCGGGCGATGCCGTCGAGCAGCTGGCGCCGTATCTCGGGCGTGTAGCTGCGCACGGTGAGCTGGAGCCGGGCTTCGTCGGAAATGATGTTGTGCTTGGTGCCGCCGTGGAAGCTGCCGACGGTCACCACGGCGGAGTCGAGGGGGTCCAGCTCGCGGCTGACCAGCGTCTGCAGGCTGGTGACGATCCGGCTGGCGAGGACGATCGGATCGCGCGTCGTGTGGGGGCTCGCGCCGTGGCCGCCGACGCCGCGCACCAAAATGTCGACCGAGTCGACGTTGGCCAGCGTCGGCCCGACGGTATAGCCGATCACGCCCGCCGGCAGCATCGCCGAATCGTGAAAGGCGATGACGTGGCTCGGTTTGGGAAAGCGGGTGAACAGCCCGTCCTCGAGCATCGCCTTGGCCCCCAAACCGACTTCCTCGCCGGGCTGGCCGATCATCACGAGAGTGCCCGACCATTGGCTGCGCATGGCCGCCAGGCGCCGTGCCACCCCGACCCATGCAGCCATATGGGTGTCGTGGCCGCAGGCGTGCATGATGCCGCTCTCGACCCCGGCGAGGCTGGTGCCCCGCGCGCGGCTGGCGAACGGAAGTCCGGTCTGCTCCTCCACCGGCAGGGCGTCCATGTCGGCGCGCAAAAGCACGGTCGGGCCCGGCCCGTTGCGGAGCACGGCGACGACGCCGGTGCCGCCGACGCCGGTGGTCACATCGAAACCGAGCCGCCGCGCCTCCGCCGCCAGCAGGCCCGCGGAGCGGGTCTCCTGCATGCTGAGCTCGGGATGCTGGTGGAGGTCGCGATAGAGCGCCATCAGGTCGCGCATGTCCCCGCGCACGGCCTGGTTGAGCTCCTGTGCCAAAGCGGGGGTCGACATCGTCAAGGCGGCGGTAATTCCTGCGAACAACAGTGTCTTCATCCCAATCGTCCTTAGCGCGAGCCGTTCCGCGGAATAAGCTCGATGACGTCGACCAGCGACTCGTAATGGGGGTAGGGGAAGACCAGCCGCCAGCGCCGCTCGCCGACCCGCTCGAGCAGGCCCACAAGGTCGCGGTCTTGGTCGATGCCATATTCATAGGCGCGGCGCTCGTCGCCGAGCTGCATCGTGCCGAGGAAGACCAGCCGCCGCTCGGTGTCCGGGTAGAGCCGGCCGATCGGCCGCTGCGAGCCCGTCAGCTTGGTGAAGGCCAGCGCGCCGCCCTGCTGAGCGATGCGGCAGCGGAAGACCGGATATTCGATGTAAGGGAGCAGGTCGTCCGGAGTGCCCAGCTTGATCGTTCGGCAGTCGTAATCGCCCGGCGGCGGTGCTGCACCTGCCAGCGCGGCATCGGGCTGGAGCAGCGCCCCTTCGCGGTCGATCTCGGAGCCATGGCCCGCGGCGCGCGCCTGGGGCAGCGCCTCCAGCCACGCATCGCGCCATTCCCGTAGCCGCCGCCGGTCATCGTCGGTCGCCCGCGGCCGCCAATCGTCCGCGGCCGCGGCTCCGGGACACGGGCCGCCGGGAGGGCCGCCTGCCCCTTGGCAAGCCAAAGCGAGCGCGAACAGGAGCGGAGTCATGGCGGCAGCTAGCGCCAAGGGAGGCCCGCGAGCAAGGCAGGAGACGGAAGATCATGAAGGTTGGACATATTCGGCTGCAAGAAGCTGTTTGCTAAGCCAATGACGCGAGCACCAACCTCGCCCGGCTCGAGTCGGCTTCCACTCCGGCCTCTACGTCCTTCGGGCAAACCGCTTGCCTTGCAGTGGATGTCCCTGCAAATGTTCAAAAAAGGGCAAAGCGATGAAGAAATTGTTCCTGGCGATAGCGGTCGCGCTGGTGCCGGTCACGGCGCTCGCCCAGTCGGCCTCCCCCGCCCCGTCGGCCGAGGCCGACGCCGTGGAAGAGGCGCGACAGGCTGTAGCGCAGCTGGACGTTCGCCGGCTTTCTTCCGATCGCGACTACGCCGCGCAGATTCTGGCCCACCTCGATCGGCTGGAGAGCGCTGCCGGCGACGCGGTCGAGTTCCGTCAGCGGCTCGACGCCATACGCATCGTGACGCTTCACACGCTGCAGCGGCGCGAGGAAATGCGCGTCGTGATCGGTCGCATGGTCGAGCGCCGGTCCCGCGACCCGGAAACCTACCGATGGCCATTCATCGGGGCGCTCGAACTAGAGGACAGGCCGCTCGCCGTCACTGTCCTGGAGGTCGCCAGCCGCAATGTTCCTGGCGTGCGCTGGCGCGAGCTGCGCGACATCGTCGAAGAGGACGTGATGTGGATGCTGCTGCGCGAGCTACGGCCCGATCCACCGGTGCGCGTGCGGCTTGCCGAAGCGCTGTTCCGGATCGGCTGGCCCGGAACCGCGGAGTTTGGCGACGCCGATCCCCTTCGGGCGATCCTCGTCGAGGACAGGCTGAGGCGTGGGGACACGGCAGCGGCCGCCGAAATTGCGGCCGGAATCAGCAGCACGCGTCCGATCCTCAGAATGATCGTCCAGCCCCGGTTCGATGCCGTGCTGGCGCCGGGGCGCGACCGGATCGAGGTGCTTCGTGCCGCGATCGACGCTGAAGACAGAGCGACGGCCGGAGCGCTCGCTTCCGATCCGGACGATTTGAAACGGCTGCTCTACCGCGCTCAGCACCTGCGCGGGAAGGGTCACGAGCAGGAAGCGCTGCGGCTGCTAGAGCCGCTCCTTAGCGATCCCGCGGCCACGGCGCGCAGAAGCGAGGAAGGGATGTGGCTGGTCAACGAGGCGGCTTATTCCCTTGTCGCCCAGGGGCGGCCCGAAGAGGGGCTCCGGCTGATGGCGCCGCTCGCGGCGCTGCCGCTGGCCGAACATCCGTACCTGATCAGCGTCAGCATCAACTACGCCGAGTTGCTGTTCGAGGCAGGGCATCACCAGCGCGCCGTCGATCATGCTACCCATTTGCAAGCGGATGCGGCGGAATTCGCGAGCGATTATGGGGACCTTTGGATCGCCTCGGCGCTAGCCTGCAGCCTGGACCGGCTCGACCGGCCGATCGAAGCGGGGCGCCAGATCGACCGGATGCGGCCGCTGGCCGATACCAATCCTGCCGCGGTGACCATGGCTTATCTGTGCCTCGGCCGCGACGACGACGCCGCGGCGCTGATGGTCCACCGGCTGTCGGCCGAGGATCCGTCCGAAGCGATACTGGCGCTTCAGGACTACACCCTCAGCCGCGGCGAGTCGCAGAACGGCGCTCTTTACAGGCGGCTGGTCGCGCTGCGGGAGCGGCCGGACGTTCGCGCCGCCCTCGCACGCGTCGGCCGAGTCATGCCCCTGCCGCTAGCGCGCACCTACTGGGGCGGATTCTGAGGCATCGGTCCTCGGGACGGCAAATCGACCGCTCAACCGCTCGTTTCGTCATTGCGCCGTCCAGCCGCCGTCCATTGAGAGGTTGGCGCCGGTGATGGCGCCGGCCTCATCGCGGCACAGGAACAGGGCAAGGGCGGCGACCTGATCGACGGTGACGAATTTCTTCGTTGGCTGGGCCGCGAGGAGGACGTCGTTCATCACCTGCTCGCGGGTCAGGCCGCGGGTGCGCATCGTGTCAGGAATCTGATTTTCGACCAGCGGCGTCCAGACGTAGCCCGGGCTGATGCAGTTGACGGTGATCCCCGCCTGGGCGACCTCGAGCGCCACCGCCTTGGTGAGCCCGGCAATGCCGTGCTTGGCCGCGACATAGGCCGACTTGTTGGGGCTCGCGACGAGGCTGTGCGCCGAGGCGGTGTTGACGATCCGCCCCCAGCCGCCGCTCTTCATCGCCGGCAGCGCCAGGCGGATCGTGTGGAACGCCGCCGACAGGTTGAGCGCGAGGATCAGGTCCCATTTCTCAGGCGGGAACTGATCGACCGGTGCGACATGCTGGGTGCCCGCATTGTTGACCAGAATGTCGATCGCCCCGAGTTCGTCGGCGGTGCGCCGGACGAGCCGCTCGATCGCCTCCGGGCGGGTGAGATCGGCGCCATCATGGACAACTTGGACGCCTCCCGCTTCCATCCCGGCGCGGGTCTCCTCGATCGTCGCCGCCTCGCCGAAGCCGTTCAGCATGACG
>DASZEO010000134.1:0-1905 GCA_035940755.1 Allosphingosinicella sp.
CAGGCGGCGGAGGGAGGCCTCGGCTTCCGCGGCCGTGATCCCGAAAGCCTGAGCGAGCTCGCTGACATCGGGCGCATGCCCGCGCGCGGCGATCATGCGGGTCAGCAGCCCGCGAAGGTCCTGGTCGGCCTCCGTCAGACCCGTCACGGGACGAGCACCGTGTCCTTCGCCTCCGGGAGCATGTCCGGATAATCGAGCGTGTAGTGGAGGCCGCGGCTCTCCTTACGGGCCAGCGCCGAGCGGACGATGATGTCGGCGACGACGGCCAGGTTCCTCAGCTCGATGAGGTCCGGCGTCACCCGGAAGTGGCGGTAATAATCGTCGATCTCCTGGCGCAGCAGGCCGATCCGGTTGAGCGCCCGCTCCAGCCGCTTGGTGGTGCGCACGATGCCGACATAGTCCCACATGAAGCGGCGGATTTCCTGCCAATTGTGGTGGACCACGACCTCCTCGTCGGAATCGGTGACCCGGGTCTCGTCCCAGGCGCGGATCGACGGCGGCGGCGACAGGTCGGCAAGGTGCTCGTTGACGTGCCGTGCGGCGGCGAGGCCGAAGACGAGGCATTCGAGCACTGAGTTCGAAGCGAGGCGGTTGGCGCCGTGGAGCCCCGACATGGTCACCTCGCCCGCCGCGTAGAGCCCGGCGAGGTCCGTCCGCCCGTCCAGGTCGACCATCACTCCGCCGCAGGTGTAGTGCGCCGCCGGAACGACGGGGATCGGCTGCTTCGTGATGTCGATGCCGATATCCGGCTCGGCCAGCCGCGCCGCGATGTTCGGGAAGTGCGAGCGCACGAAGTCCGGATCGCGGTGGCTGATGTCGAGATGGACGAAGTCGAGACCGAGGCGCTTGAGCTCATGGTCGATCGCGCGCGCGACGATGTCGCGCGGCGCCAGCTCCTCGCGCGGGTCGAAGCGTTTCATGAAGCGGCGGCCGTTGGTGGGCAGCCGCAGTTTGGCTCCCTCGCCGCGCATGGCCTCGGTGATCAGGAAGTTCTTGACCTGCGGGTTGAACAGGCAGGTCGGGTGGAACTGGGCGAACTCCATGTTGGCGACGCGGCAGCCGGCGCGCCACGCCATGGCGATACCGTCCCCCGTCGAGCCGCGCGGGTTGGTGGAGTAGAGCCAAGCGCGGCTCGCGCCGCCGGTGGCGAGGATGGTGGCGCGGCCGCTGAACAGCGACACTCGGCCGCTTCCCCGGTCGAGCGCATACACGCCCCACACCCTTTTCTCGTCGGAGGGCCGTTCGGCGTGGCGGCCGGTGGCGAGGTCGATCGCCGCCATGTTGGGGACGAGGGTGATGTTGGGGTGCCCGGACGCCGCTTTCTCCAGCGCCTGCTGCACCGCGCGGCCGGTCGCGTCCGCGACGTGGACGACTCGGCGGTGGCTGTGGCCGCCCTCGCGGGTGAGGTGCCAGCGGTCGGCCTCGCCCCGGGTGAACGGCACGCCGAGCTCCGCCAGCCGCTCGATCGCCGCGGGCGCGTTCTCGACGACGAACTCGACGGCGCGGCGATGGTTGAGGCCGGCGCCGGCGCCGATCGTGTCGGCGATATGGCTGTCGAACGTGTCGCCGGCCTCGAGCACGGCGGCGATCCCGCCCTGGGCGTAGGCCGTCGAGCCGGCGCTAATTTCCCCCTTCGCGAGCACCGCCACCTTCAGCTCGGGCGCCAGGTTCAACGCCGCGCTCAGCCCCGCCGCGCCGGAGCCGAGCACGACGACGTCGAAGGAATGGGTCTGTTCGCTCACGGGCTAATCCCGATCCGTTCGGGCTGAGCCTGTCGAAGCCCTCTCCTTCCCGTTGACCCTGCAAAGAAGAAAGGCCCTTCGACAGGCTCAGGGCGAACGGAGTCCTTCATCTTGGGCCCGCGATCCCCGCCGCCGAGTCCGTCGCGCGCGTGAGGTTCAGGAA
>DASZEO010000135.1:0-1886 GCA_035940755.1 Allosphingosinicella sp.
CCGCCGCGCGCTCGCCAAGCGGATGGAGGCGCTGCTCGAGGCGGAGGACGCCGCCTACGACGTCGCCGGCTATCGCGACGCGCCGCCGGGCATCCGGGTCTGGTGCGGCGCCACCGTCGAGCTGGACGACATCGAGGCGCTGGGGCCGTGGCTCGACTGGGCCTTTCACCAGGCGATGGAAGGCTGAGGACGACATGGCCAAAGTGCTCATCTCGGATCAGATGGATCCGAAAGCCGCGGAGATCTTCCGAGCCAACGGCGTCGAAGTGGACGAGCGGCCGGGGCTGTCGAAGGAGGAGCTGAAGGCGATCCTCGGCGGCTATGACGGCCTCGCCATCCGCTCCGCCACCAAGGTCACCGCCGACGTTCTCGAGGCGGCGGCGAACCTCAAGGTCATCGGCCGCGCCGGCATCGGCGTCGACAATGTCGACATCCCGGCCGCCACGGCGCGCGGCGTGGTGGTGATGAACACGCCCTTTGGCAATTCGATCACCACCGCCGAACATGCGGTCGCTTTGATGTTCGCGCTCGCGCGCGAGCTGCCGGCGGCCGATTATTCGACGCAGGCGGGCAAGTGGGAGAAGAACCGCTTCATGGGCGTCGAGCTCACCAGCAAGACGCTCGGGCTGATCGGCTGCGGGAATATCGGCTCGATCGTCGCGGACCGGGCGCTCGGCCTGAAGATGAAGGTCATCGCCTACGACCCGTTCCTGACCCCTGAGCGCGCCGTCGACCTCGGCGTCGAAAAGGTCGACCTCGACCAGCTGCTGGCGCGCGCGGACTTCATCACTTTGCACACGCCGCTTACCGACCAGACCCGCAACATCCTGTCGCGCGAGAATCTCGCGCGCACCAAGCGCGGCGTGCGGATCATCAACTGCGCGCGCGGCGGCCTGATCGACGAAGCGGCGCTGAAGGACGCGCTCGAGAGCGGCCATGTCGCCGGCGCCGCGCTCGACGTCTTCGCCAACGAGCCGGCCAAGGAGAGCCCGCTATTCGGCGCCCCCGGCCTGATCGCGACCCCGCATCTCGGCGCCTCGACGACCGAGGCGCAGGTCAACGTCGCGATCCAGGTCGCCGAGCAGATGTCGGATTTCCTGATCCGCGGCGGCGTCACCAACGCGCTCAATATGCCCTCGCTCTCCGCCGAGGAGGCCCCTCGGCTTCGGCCCTATATGGAGCTGGCGGAGAAGCTGGGCTCGCTGGTCGGCCAGGTCGAGGGCCGCCGCATCGCGGGCGTGGCGATCGAGGTCGAGGGCGCCGCGGCGGCGCTGAACCCCAAGCCGATCACCGGCGCGGTGCTGGCGGGGCTGATGCGCGTCTATTCCGACACGGTGAACATGGTGAACGCACCCTTCCTGGCAAAGGAGCGCGGGCTGGACCTTCGCGAGGTGCGCCACGACCGCGAGGGCGACTATCACACGCTGGTGCGGGTGACCGTCACCACCCCGGCGGGCGAGCGCTCCGTCGCCGGCACCTTGTTCGGCAATGCCGCGCCGCGGCTGGTCGACATGTTCGGAGTAGCGGTGGAGGCCGAGCTGGCCGGGGAGATGATCTACATCGTCAACGAGGACGCGCCCGGCTTCATCGGCCGCCTCGGAACGACGCTGGGCGAAGCGAACGTCAATATCGGCACCTTCCACCTCGGCCGCCGCAGGGCGGGCGGCGAGGCGGTGGCTTTGGTCTCGGTCGACGGCCATATCGACGAGCCCGTGCTCCAGCGGCTCGAGGGGCTGCCCGGGGTAAAAAGGGTCAAGCCGCTGCGATTCTGAAAGCTAATGTGCTAATCGGGCCGCGAAAGGAATCGAACCTGATGCGCCTGTTGCTTCTGATCTGCGCTTTCCTGCTCGCCTCGCCGGCCGTGGCGCAGGAGCCCGAATGGCGAA
>DASZEO010000136.1:0-3131 GCA_035940755.1 Allosphingosinicella sp.
CTCCGCCTCGAGATCGCCGGCCGTGAACCAGCACGTCAGGATGCTCTTCAGCGAATCGGAGAGGTTGTCGTGCCGCGCATTGTCGCGCCAGTAATCGGTGTCGGTGCGCCGGTTCACGCGATAGTGGCAGACGATATAGTCGCGAATCCCCTCGTAGCGCGCGTTGATGGCAGCGTTGAAGGCGTCACGATGGGCGGCGGTGAAGCCGCCCGCCTCGAACGATTCGATGAACCGCTCCACCGTCGCCTGGACGATGTGCAGGGCGGTCGCTTCGAGCGGCTCGAGAAAGCCCTGCGACAAACCGACCGCGAGGCAGTTGCCGACCCAGCTGTTCTCGACCCGGCCGACCTTCATCCTGAGGTGCCGCGCCGCCACCTCGTCGCCGGTGCCCAGATGGGCGCGAAGCTCCGCTTCCGCGGCCTCGGCCGAGCAGTAGCGCGACGCATAGACATAGCCGTTGCCGATGCGGCTGCGCAGCGGGATCCGCCAGGCCCAGCCGTTGCGAAGAGCGATCGCGGTGGTGCTGGAATCCAGGCCCCCCGGCTCGACCGGAGTCGGCATCACCACCGCCGAGTCGTTGAACAGATTTTCGGCGAAAGAGCGGAACGGCACACCCAGCGCCTGCTGCGCGATCATCGATCGAAAGCCGCTGCAGTCGACGAAATAGTCGCCTTCGATCCGCTCCCCGCCCTCGGCAACGAGGTGAGTCACCCGGCCGCTGTCGTCGATTGCGACCTCGGCGATCTTGCGCTCCAGCCGCTCGACGCCGCGGCCGGCGGCGTGGCGGCGCAGGTAGCCGCCGATCAGGTGAGCGTCGAAATGATAGCCGTAGCCGATCTCGAACGGAAAGCTTTCGCTCGCGCGCGGCCCGAGCCGGTGCTCGGCAAGGTAGGCGGGGAGGAAGAAACGGTCCGGATGCGCCCACACGTCGTGGCGCTGGCGCCGCATCCGGGTGTTGAACATGAAGGCCGGCGCGGTGTGGACGTCGAGCTGGGTCGGGAAGGGGTGGAAATAATAGTCGAACCCCGGCCGCTCCGACCAGCCGCGAAAGCCGATCCCCACCTTGTAGGTGGCGTTGCAGGCCGGCATCCAGTCGGCCTCCGCAATATCAAGCCCGTCGAAGAAGGACTTGAGCTGCGGCGTCGAGCCCTCGCCGACCCCGACGATGCCGATCTCCTCGCTCTCGATCACCGTGACCTGCGCGCGCCCCTGCCACCGCGCGGCGAACAGGTTCGCGGCCATCCACCCGGCCGTGCCGCCGCCGAGAATCACGATTCGAAGCGGCCGATCGTCCATGGAGCGCTCCCGTCGCCTGCGGCGCCGTTCCTCGCACCGGCGGCGCGGCTTCGCAACTCCGCTCCGAAAGCCCTTTGCGCGGCTCAGGCCCGCTGCCACAAAGGCGCAGCTGTGAGAGGAGCGGAATGGCCGACCGCAGGTTGAGACGAGTCGTCATCGTCGGCGGCGGCACGGCCGGCTGGATGGCGGCCGCGGCGCTCGCCCGCTTCCTCGGCGATCAGGTCGACGTCCGGCTGGTCGAATCGGACGAGATCGGCACGGTCGGCGTCGGCGAAGCGACGATCCCGCAGATCCACCTGTTCAACAACACGCTCGGCATCGACGAGGACGACTTCCTGCGCGCGACGCAGGGCACGTTCAAGCTTGGCGTCGAGCTCGTCGGCTGGAACGGACCGGAAAGCCGCTACATCCATGCGTTCGGGACGATCGGGCGAAGCCTCGGCCTGCTTCCGTTCCACCAATACTGGCTTCGGCATCGGGCTCACGGCGGCGACAGGGGCTTGTGGGACTTTTCGCCGAGCGCCCAGGCGGCTCGGCGAAACCGCTTCGGCCGGCCGCAGGATGCGCCGGGCCGGCTGCCGAGCGGTGTCGCCTACGCCTTTCATTTCGACGCGTCGCTCTACGCGGCCTACCTGCGCCGCTATGCCGAAGCCCGCGGCGTGCGCCGAACCGAAGGCAGGGTTGTGGACGTGAGGCTGCGCGGCGAGGACGGATTCCTCGAGGCGGTGACCGTTGCCAGCGGCGAAGAGATTGCCGGCGATCTGTTCATCGACTGCTCCGGTTTCCGGGGCCTGCTCATCGAGCAGGCACTTGAGACCGGCTACGACGACTGGACGCGCTGGCTGCCGTGCGACCGCGCGCTGGCGGTGCCGTGCGAGCCGGCGGGCGACCTTACCCCCTATACGCGGGCGACGGCGCGAGCCGCCGGCTGGCAGTGGCGGATCCCGCTCCAGCACCGCGTCGGCAACGGCTATGTCTATTCCAGCGCTCACGTCTCCGATGACGAGGCCGCCGCTACCTTGCTGGCGAACCTTGACGGGGCCGCTCTCGCCGACCCTCGGCCGCTTCGGTTCGCGACCGGCAAGCGGCGCAAGGCGTGGAACCGCAATTGCGTCGCGCTCGGCCTGTCGGCTGGGTTCATGGAGCCGCTGGAATCGACCAGCATCCACCTCATCCAGTCCGGGATCGCGCGGCTGCTGCAGCTCTTTCCATCGAACGGCATCGAGCCGGCCGAGGTGGACGAGTTCAACCGCCAGACCGATTTCGAATGGGCCGCGATCCGCGACCTGCTGATCTTCCACTATCACGCCAACAGCCGCGAGGGCGATTTCTGGCGCGCCTGCCGGGACATGGCGGTTCCGGACAGCCTCGCCCACCGCACGGCGCTGTTTGCGGCCGCCGGCCGCATCTTCCGCGTCCATGAGGAGCTTTTCACCGAGGTTGGGTGGCTTCAGGTGATGGCCGGGCAGGGGATCGTCCCGCGCGCCTACGATCCCGGAGCGGACCAGCTGTCGGCAGCCCAGCTCGAGGAGTTCATCGGGCTCGCGGCGCGCCACGCGCAGCATGTCGCGGAAACGATGCCGCCGCACGCCCAGTTCGTCTCGCGCCACTGCTCGGCCGCTGCGGCGGCGAGTGTGGGTTAGAAAAGGAGAGGGAAAGATGGCCAGCGTCGTTCCGGCGGGGATCGCCAAGGAGAAGCCGCGCCTCGGCTTCGGCGGGCTTTGGAACCTGTCCTTCGGCTTCTTCGGAATCCAGATCGGTTTCGCGCTTCAGAATGCGAACATGAGCCGCATTTTCCAGTCCCTCGGAACGAGCCTGGACGATCTACCGGCTCT
>DASZEO010000137.1:0-2053 GCA_035940755.1 Allosphingosinicella sp.
TCCCTTCAGCTGGCCTGGCGCTGCGCCGGGGCGGAGGCCCCCGCGCCGAGCGCTTCGGCGATCAGCGCCGACTGCTCCGCCGCGTGGCGCTTGGCAAGCCCGGTCGCCGGCGAGGCGGCGGCGACCCGGCCGGCATAGACGGGCCGCTTCGGCTTCAGCCCGGCCTCGCCCAGGCGCCGCTCGATGCGCGGCTCGACATGCGTCCAATAGCCCTGATTCTGCGGCTCCTCCTGCGCCCAGACCACCTCCTCGAGGTTGGTCATTCGCTTCAGGCGCGCGAGCAGAGCCTCGCCCGGGAAGGGATAGAGCTGCTCGATCCGAACGATCGAGACGTTGCCTAGCCCGGCCTTGTCGCGCGCCTCGAAGAGCTCGTAGGCGAGCTTGCCCGTGCACAGGACCAGCCGCCGCACGTCCTCGTCCCGAGGTCCGCCCGGGTCGGAAAGGATCCGCCGGAAGTGGCTGTCGCCGCTGAACTCGGCGAGGCTGGACACCGCCTGCTTGTGGCGAAGCAGCGACTTGGGCGTCATGATCACCAGCGGCTTCCTGAAGTCGCGGTGCATCTGGCGCCTGAGGATGTGGAAATAATTGGCCGGCGTCGTGCAGTTCGCGACCTGCATGTTGTCCTCGGCGCACAGCTGCAGGTAGCGCTCCGGCCGCGCCGAGCTGTGCTCCGGCCCCTGCCCCTCGTAACCGTGCGGCAAAAGCATCACGAGGCCCGACGCGCGCAGCCACTTGGCCTCGCCGGCCGAGATGAACTGGTCGATGATCACCTGCGCCCCGTTGGCGAAGTCGCCGAACTGCGCCTCCCACAAGACCAGGGTCTGCGGATCGGCGAGCGACCAGCCATATTCGAAGCCGAGGACGCCGAATTCCGACAGCGGGCTGTCGCGCACCTCGAACCGTGCCGGCCCGATCTGGCAGAGCGGGATGTATTTGCGGCCGTCCTTCTGGTCGACCCAGACGGAATGGCGCTGGCTGAACGTGCCGCGGCCGCTGTCCTGGCCGGAAAGCCGGACCGGATGGCCTTCGCGCAGCAGGGTGCCGAAGGCGAGCGCCTCGGCCGTCGCCCAGTCGAACCCTTCGCCGGTTTCGAACATCTCCCGGCGCGCGTCGATGACCCGCTGGAGCGTCTTGTGGACCGTCACGTCGCCCGGAACCGTGGAGAGCACCGCGCCGATCTCGCGCACCAGTTCTTCGGGAACCCCGGTCGAGACGTTGCGCCGTTCGGTGATGGCGGTCTTGGGCTTGCCGAGACCCGACCAGGCGCCTTCGAACCAATCCGCCTTGTTCGGCAGATAGGACTGGGCCGCCTCGAACTCGCCCTCGAGCAGGGCGGTGAAGCCGGCGACTTCGCGCTCCGCCCAGCCGGGCTCGATCACCCGCTCCTGCTCCAGCCGCCCGGCGTAGAGCGCCGACACCGGCGGGTGCTCGCGGATCTTCGCGTACATGAGCGGCTGCGTGAAGCTCGGCTCGTCGCCCTCGTTGTGGCCGAAGCGGCGGTAGCACCACATGTCGATGACGATGTCGCGGTTGAACCGCTGGCGGTACTCGATCGCGAGCTTGCACGCGAAGGTCACCGCTTCGGGATCGTCGCCGTTGACGTGCAGGATCGGCGCCTGGATGCCCTTCGCCACGTCCGAGGGATAAGGGGAGGACCGGCCGAATTGCGGGGAGGTGGTGAAGCCGACCTGGTTGTTGATGATGAAGTGGATGCACCCGCCCGTGGAATAGCCCGGAATGCCGGAGAAGCTGAGGCACTCCCACACGATGCCCTGCCCGGCGAAGGCCGCGTCGCCGTGAAGCAGCACCGGCAGCACCGTGTCGCCTTCGCTGTCGCCGACGGCGATCTGGTGGGCACGGGTCTTGCCGAGCACCACCGGGTCGACCGCCTCCAGATGGCTCGGATTGGGGGCCAGCGACAGGTGGACCTTGATGCCGTCGAACTCGCGGTCTGACGACGTGCCGAGATGGTATTTGACGTCCCCCGAGCCGCCGACGTCGGCCGGATTCGTGGCCCCGCCCGCGAACTCGCTGAAAATGGCGCGGTAGGGCT